>JAGQJZ010000080.1:6182-16219 GCA_020430445.1 Nitrospina sp. | reverse complement strand
TGAAAGGCCGGTGTCCTGGGCCTGGCTAGACGATGGGGACGCCCTTATTCAATTAAAAAGTCCGGCGGGGTGCCGGACGCGCATGACCACGGAATCAGGCTGACTGGAAAACACTGTACCAGAATTCGTGCTCCCAGCCTTCAAAAAAAACGGACCCGGCTTACGCCGACCGGACCCTGCCTTCCGCCTCTGAGGCGGGTAGTGAGCCGCGAAGGGCTCGAACCTTCGACCCACGCCTTAAAAGGGCGTTGCTCTACCAACTGAGCTAGCGGCCCGTATCCGAGGACGTATTGAATATCAAACCCATTGTAGCATGTCAATTGATTTTATGGACACCCCGGTTTCACCGCCTGAAACGGGGCCCGTCCGCCCTGCCCCCGGCCCACCTTATTTGACTTGATTTTCCACCGGCCCCCTCTCTACAATAGGCCATTTCAACCGCCTCATTCCCGGGTATTCAAGCTATGGAAAAATCGGACCACATCTGGATGGACGGAAAACTCGTGCCCTGGCACGAGGCCAACGTTCACGTACTCACCCACACCCTGCACTATGGGTTCGGCGTGTTCGAAGGCATCCGCTGTTACCAGCGGGCGGACAAGTCCTCCGCCATTTTCCGCCTGAAGGAGCACGTCGACCGCCTGTTCGGCTCGGCCAAAATCCTCGGCATCCGCGTCCCGTTCACGCCGGAGGAAATCGAAAACGCCATCCTCGAGACGGTCCGCGCCAACAAGCTGGAGGAGTGCTACATCCGCCCCATCATCTTCCTGGGCGACAACAAGATGGGACTGAACCCCGCCGGGGTCGACGTCCGCGTTGCCGTTGCCGCCTGGCCCTGGGGCGCGTACCTGGGCGACGACGGGCTGAACAAAGGCATCCGTGTCTGCCTGTCTTCCTTCACGCGGCACCACATCAACGTCACCATGACGCGCGCCAAAGCCTGCGGCTATTACATCAACTCCATCCTCGCCAAGGTGGAAGCGGTACAGGACGGCTACGACGAAGCCATCCTGCTCGACCCGTCCGGCTTCGTTTCGGAAGGTTCCGGCGAGAACATTTTCGTGCTCAGGAACGGCACGCTGCACACGCCGCCGCTGGCCTCCGGCTGCCTCGACGGCATCACCCGCGACGCGGTCGTCGAAATCTGCGAGGACCTCGGCATCCCGGTCCAGGAAAAACAGTTGACCCGCGACGCGCTGTACGTCGCCGACGAGATTTTCCTCACCGGCACGGCAGCGGAAATCACCCCGGTTCGCGAAGTCGACCGCCGTCAGATCGGCCCCGGGCACAAGGGCGAGGTCACCGACCGCGTCCAGAAGGCCTTTTTCGATATCGTACGGGGCAATTGCGACCGCCACACCAAATGGCTCACCCGGGTCTGATTTCGCCGATTTCTGCCTAAATTTTCAGCAAAAATCAAAAAATTAGGCTATAATCAAATCATGGCCCCAAAAAGGTAATGCCTTTGGAAAAAAGGGGCCCGGGTCTTGTCTGGCGGACCGGCGGGTTTTATTTAGTGAAAGAACATTCCAAATAAACAGGGCTCCTGTCGTAACGGACTCCTGCCACAGAACAAGACAGCGGAAATTTATTGAGGAGAGTTTCAATGCCCATCTACGAATACGAATGCGGCAAGGGCCACACCTTCGAACTCATGGTCTCGATCAACGGCCCCGACCCCAAAACCTGCGCCGTCGACGGTTGCCGGAGTAAGCCGAAACGGATGGTTTCCGCCGCCGGCTTCATCCTGAAAGGCAACGGCTGGTACGCCACCGACTACCCGTCTGAGGCGCGTAAGCAAGGGCTCGACGCCGACAGCAAGGCGGCCAATCCGGACGCGGGCCACACCTGCGGGTCCACCTGCAGCCATGGCGTCAAGGGAGACGGCGGACCGACAGACGAATCCGCTCCGCCGCCCAAGGCGCTCACCGAACCGATCAAAAAACCCAAGGAAAAGAATCCCTATTCCGGCAGTAAAAGAAAAAAGAAAGCGGCCAAGGCCTGACCCAGACCGCGCCTCAGCCATGAACAGGGAACCCGGAGTGGACTCTTTTATCCTGTCTTCCCTGATCGACGCCGTGTTGCTGGTCTCACCGGACGGGTGCATTCTGCAGGGCAATTTCGCCGCGGAGGAAATGTTCCGCCAGTCGCAGGAAGTGTTCCGCGGCCAGCCGCTGCTCGATTTTTTCCCCGACCAGCCCGAGGTGGAAGCCAAACTCCGTGAAACCTGTTCCCGGGGCGTTTCCTTCCGGGACGTCGAATGCCTGGGCCAGCGGCGCAACGAACCGGTTCTGTTTCCCGCCGGGCTGACGATCTCCCCTTTCATGGGCGAAAACCAGAACCTCGCCGGTGCCGTTTTGCATGTGCGCGACCGCAGCCTGGTCCAGGAACTGGAAGAGACCTCCCGGCAGATCGACCAGATTTCGCGCCTCGGCGTGCTCTCCCTCGGCATGGCGCACGAGATCAAAAACCCCCTGGTCGCCATCAGCGGCTCGGCGCAACTGCTGCGTTCGCGCCTGGAAGACCCCGAACACCGCGAGTATCTCGATGTTGTCATCAAGGAAGTCGGCCGCATCAACCGCATGATGGCGCGGATGCTGAGCCTCGCCGAACAAAACCCGCTGGACCTGAAACCGCTCAACATCCACCGCATACTCGAGGAAATCCTGGTGCTGGAAAAAGACGCCGCGGGCGAAAAGTTCCACTTCATCCAGTCCTACGACCCCAGCCTGCCGCAGGTGTCCGGTGACGAGGACCAGCTCAAGCAGGTGTTCCTCAACCTGATCCGCAACGCCCGCGAGGCCATGCCGGATGGAGGGACCATCGAACTGATCACGCGGTACCGGTCCGACTATTCGGTGAAAACGCGGGACAACCCCAATCCGCACCAGGACATCGTCGTCGAGATCGCCGACGAAGGCGCGGGCATCCCGCCGGAGCACCTGAAAACCCTGTTCGTCCCCTTCCAGACGACCAAAGCGAAAGGGAGCGGCCTCGGCCTGCCCATTTCCCTCAAGATCGTCGAGCACCACCACGGCAGCATCAAAATCATCTCCCGCGAGGGAAGCGGCACGCGCGTGCAGGTCTTCCTTCCCGTCACCCGGTCCGGCGCATGAGCGTTTCAAGAAAAGTCCTGATCGTCGACGACGAGGAAAGCATCCTCTGGGTTTTCAAGAAAGCGCTGGAGAAGCGCGACCTCACCGTGCACACCGCCGAGTCGGCCAGTGAAGCGCTCGAGAAAATCGAACGCAACGACTACCTGCTGGTGTTCACCGACATCTTCATGGACGGCATGAGCGGGCTCGAACTGCTCTCCAGGATCAAGTCGAAAAAACCGTCGCCTGCGGTGGTGGTGATGACCGCGCAGGACACGATGAACAACACCATCGAAGCCATGCGCCAGGGCGCGTTCGACTATGTCAGCAAACCGTTCGACCTGGAAGAGATCTACGATATGGTCGACCGCGTGGTGGAAAGCGGCAGCATTTCCCCTCCCAAGGAAGAAGCCGTCCGCCATGAGGAAAACTTCACCGTCGACGCCATCATCGGCAAAAGCCGGCAAATGCAGGATGTGTTCAAAACCATCGGCAAGGCGGCCGTCACCGACCTTGCGGTCCTGATCACCGGCGAGAGCGGTACCGGCAAGGAGATGGTCGCCCGCGCCCTGCACTACTATTCGCAACGGGTGAACGAGACATTCATCCCCATCAACTGCGCCGCCATCTCCCGCGACCTGCTAGAAACCGAACTGTTCGGCCACGAGAAAGGCGCGTTCACCGGAGCGGTGGAGTCGAAAAAGGGCAAGTTTGAGCTGGCCAACCGCGGCACGCTGTTTCTCGACGAGATCGGGGACATGGAGCTCTCCCTGCAGGCCAAGATCCTGCGCGCCCTGCAGAACAACGAATTCTACCGCGTCGGCGGGCGCGAGCCCGTTCGTGTCGATGTGCGCATCGTCGCCGCCACCAATCAGGGGCTCCAGGGCCTGATGGAAAAGAAACTGTTCCGCGAAGACCTGTTCCACCGCCTCAACGTCATCCAGATCCAGTTGCCTCCCTTACGCGAGCGGCTGGAAGACGTGCCGCACCTGGCCCGCTATTTCCTGAAAAAAGTCTCGGAGGAATTGACCGGAGAAACCGTGTTCCTGTCGCCCGAGGTCGAATCCCTGTTCCGCAACTACACCTGGCCGGGCAACATCCGCGAACTGGAAAACGTGATCAAGCGCGGCGCGGTGCTGGCGTCCGGAGGGGCCATCCTGCCCGAGCACCTGCCGCCCGCCCTGCGCGAGTGCACCGCCGGCGGCGACCTGCTGTCGGATTACTGGGAACAGCATCTCGATCCGCTCGTGCGCGGCTTCCTCAAGGGCAAGGGCAAAAGCGGGCAGGGAGAGCTTCACGACCTGCTCATCAGCGCGGTGGAAAAAAGCCTGTTCGAACACCTGCTGCGCCGCTTCAACGGCAACCAGGTGGCCACGGCCAAGGCGCTCGGCATCAACCGCAACACGCTCAAGCGAAAAATCGACGCTCTCGATATCGAGCCGAAAAAGGGCCGCGACAATCCGAAACCTTCCACCCGGCAGCCCGGCGACGCTCCATGAACACCCACATCATCACCGGTTTCGACACCCCGTTCCGGACGCGGGTGGAACTGGTCCGGCAATCCTTCGCTCCCACGGAAAAAAAAACCGGTCCGCGCCTGGCCTTCATCACCGGCCTGCACGGCGATGAACTGGAAGGGTTGTACGTCGCCCACCGTCTGCTTCAATTTCTGAAAAACCTGAACGAAAACGACCCCGGCGCGCTGCTCGGTGAGGTGCACGTTTATCCCGCGGTCAATCCGCCAGCCATCAACCACGCCTCGCGCCTGTGGCCGGGCCCCGGGATCGACATGAACCGGACACTGGGAATGAAACATCCCGAATCGCTGACCGCGCTCTGGGCCCAAAGCCTGTTCAAGGACGTCGTCCGGCACGCCGACCTGGCGGTGGATTTTCACGCCAGCAACCTGCACCTGCGTGAATTGCCACAGGTACGCGTCATCAACGAATTTTCAAAAAGCGTGCTCCCCCTGGCCCTGCACACCAACACCGATCTCGTCTGGGTGCATCCCATGGCCGACCTGTTCGCCTCCACCCTGGGCTACAACCTGAACAAGAGCAAGGTCCCGGCCCTGGTCATCGAAGCCGGTATCTGCCACCGGCTGACGCCCGAGTACGGCAACCAGATGTTCGCCGGGCTCGTTCACCTGATGAAAGAGAACGGCATCCTGGCAAAAAATGTGACCGTTCCGGGACGGATCAAAAATCCGCTCGAAATCCGCGCCAACCAGGTGATCTCCGTCTCCGCGCGGCGCGCCGGGTTTTTCATTCCGGAAATCCACATAGGCGATGTCGTCGGCGAAGACCGCGTGCTGGGAACGATCATCGACCCGGTCAAAGGCGATGTGCTGGAGGAGATCAAATCGCCCGGAACGGGATTGCTGTTCACGCTGCGGGAGCACCCGATGGCCGGTGCCGGTTCCCTCGTGGCGCGCATCGCTCTGGAAAAGGAGCCGCCGCCGTGATCGAACCCATCTTCGAAACCGTTTCACCGCTGGGCGAACCGCTGACGCTTTTCAAAAGAGTCTGGCAGGTTGGAGGGGCGCAGGCTTCCCCGTCCGCCGGCACGGCCGCCGATGCCCGCAGCGACGCGGCCGCCGCGACCGCCACCGAAACCCTGTCGCTCGTCACCGGGCTCCACGGCGATCACCTCACCGGGCTGTACGCCGCCATGCGCCTGGCGGAATTTCTCGACACCGTCGCGAAGGACAACGCCGAAGGGTACCGGCTCGCGGGCACCGTCCAGGTCTTCCCCGTGGTGCACCTCCGCGCCCTGGAAACGGGCGCGCCCTCGTGGAACTTCGACAGCCTGAATACCGACGTCGCCTTCCCCGGCACCCTCGAGGGCGAGCTGACGGAAAAACTGTGCAACACCCTGCTGCAGCACACCGTGCGCTCCGACTACGGCATCCTGCTTGCGGGCCCGCGGAAATGGTGGCGGGAGTCGCCGCACATCCGCCTGACCTCGACGGAAAACAAGAAGCAGAAACTGTCCGCCAGCATGGGCCTGCCCCTCGCCCTGCTGGAAAACGGCGATCCCATCAACGCGCTCAGGATCACCAAGCACTGGGACGACTGCGACCTGAACAACTTCGCCGTCTCCACCGGCAACACGCGACCGCTCGACCGGGCGATCGGTGACCTTTTATTCGACGGGCTGGTGCAGTACCTGCTCGCCGCCGGCCTCATCACGCATGCGGAGAAACGTCCGTCCAAAAACGGAACGACCCTGTACGCCGCCGCCGGGGCGCTGAACATTCACTGCAACGAGGCCGGACTGTTTCTGCCGGAAACCGTGCCCGGGAAAACCGTCGGCATCGGGGAAAAACTCGGCGAAATACGGGATGTCTACGATGGAAAGGTCAAAGAGGAAATCCGCGCCACGGAAAGCGGTCTGGTGCTCGGACTGCGGGACCATCCCCTGGTCTGTTCCGGAGAAGCCGTGGCGGGCGTGCTGACGAAAAAATATTCCCGCTGGTCCCGCCTGCTGGGGTAGGGATCAGATATTCATGAAAAAGACAACGGCGCCGTAGAGGGCGCAACCAACGCCGGCGAGGGTCATGACGAGCCCGCGAAACGACCGGCGCTTGGCCTGGGCGACCCGTTTTTCGTCCCGGTCGATCATTTCCCATTTGGCTTTAGGATCGTCACGCATTTCCTGATATTCGCGCCGTTCCATCTTCCCGCACCAGCCCAGAAGCAACATACCGGCGCCGAAAAACAACAGGCCTGTGATCTGTCCCTCGTTCAAAAAGTCCATACCGTGTCCTTCCCGACTTCCTATACCGGATTCGACCGCCGCAACCCGCAACCTACCGGGCAAGGAATTATAAGGACATGCCTTCTTAAAAATCAAATGGTTTCGTACGCGACGCCGGGTGGCAAAACCTTGTACCGGGAAGCCGATTGGGCTAGACTGGGCGCAAATGGGCGTAAGGCTTGTTTGTTAACGGGTTAAAGAAAAGATGAAACCGTCATCGGGACCGGTGGTCGAACAAATCGCGACAGGGTATCGATTTTCCATGGAGCCCTTCCTGCTGGCGGATTTCGTCCGCCCCCAACCCGGGGCCCGGGTCCTGGAAGTGGGCACCGGATGCGGCATCATCCCCCTGCTCCTGTTGACCCGGCAACTGGATTTGTCGATCACCGCCGTGGAAATCCAGGAATCCCTGGCGCGTCAGGCGGAATCCAATCTCATGGAAAACGGGAAAACGGACCGGGTCCGGCTGGTCCACGCGGACTTTGTAAACTGGTCGCGGCAGAACGCGGACGCGGTTTTCGATTGGGTCGTCAGCAACCCGCCGTACCGGAAGCGCAACAGCGGCAGGGTCAACCCCGACCGTGAAAAAGCCATCGCCCGGCACGAACTGACGCTGGACCTGGCGGGGCTGGTTGCCGCCGGTGCCCGGCACCTCGCGCCCGACGGGCGGATGGCCCTGTGCTATCCCCTGGAACGGCTCGACGAAGTCCGACGCCAGATGGAGCGGGAAGGTCTCCGGCCGGTCGAACTGAAACGCGTGGCGGGGCACCCGGAGTCCCCTGCCCGGTTCTTCCTGATCCTGGCGCAAAAAACCAACGCCCCCGTTCCACTCAACGAAACCCTGTTTTATATTTACGAGGCAGACGGAGCCTACACCTCCGGAATGAAGTCGGTTTATGAATCCTTTAATTATCCTGGCCGGTCCCACCGCAACCGGCAAAAGTGAAACCGCCGCCGACCTGGCCGAAGCGTTGCACACGGAAATTGTCAGCGCCGACTCCCTGCAGGTGTACCGGCACTTCGACATCGGCACCGCCAAACCCGGCCCCGAACTGCGCGGCCGGGTGAAGCACCACCTGCTGGACATCTGCGAACCGGAGGACACCTTCACGGCGTTCGACTTCAAGCAACGCGCGGAAACGGTCATCGACGGCCTGCACGCCCGGCAGCGGGTCCCCGTGTTGGCGGGAGGCACCGGGCTGTACCTGCAGGTCCTGACCGACGATCTCGACTGCGGCATCCGGGTGGACGCAGCCATCCGCGACGAAGTCCGCCGCAGGCTTCAGGAGCTCGGCCCGGCCGCACTGCATCAGGAACTCATGAAAGTCGATCCCATCTCAGCCGAAAAAATAAACCCCGCCGATCCTTCCCGTATCGAACGGGCGCTGGGTGTGTTCCAGCAGACGGGCACCCCCCTGTCGCGTTTTCACGCGGAAGACCGGCCTTCCGACCGGTACGAGGTCCACATGTTCGTGCTGGAGATGGACCGGCAGCGCCTCTACGACGCCGTCAACCGCCGGGTCGACCGGATGGTGCGGGAGGGCTGGCTGGACGAGGTGAAAGACCTGCTCGACCGCGGCGTTTCCCCCGGCTGTCCCCCGTTCAAGGGCATCGGGTACGCCCAGTTGAAGGACCACCTGGAAGGTGGTTGTTCTCTGAACGAAGCGGTGGAACAGATCAAACGCGAGACCCGGCGCTACGCCAAGCGGCAGATCACCTGGTTCAAAAAACAACAGCACGCGCAGTCCCTGACCGCCGAACCCGGCGACACGCCCCGGACCCTGAAAGACAAAATCCTCAGCCGCATCCCGCAATCCATCGCCGCGCTGGCGGTGGCGTTGCTGGTCACGGTGTCCCCGGCCACCGGCGTTCTGGCCAATCCGCTGGAGAAAGCCGCCCGGCTGATCAAATACGGCAAGGCACAGGCCGCGTGCCAGTTGCTCAATCCCCTGACGGAAACGGGCGAGGAACCGGAAAAAACCCGCGCCGGTTTTCTCATGGGCAAATGCCTGATGGCGCAGGGTAAATCCGTCGAGGCCGGGGAACGCTTCCGGCAGGCCCTGCCCCACCTCAAGGAAATCGAGGACTACGTCCGGCTGGACCTGGCCCGCGCCGACCTGGAGTCCGGCGCGGCCAAGGACGCTTTCGAGGAAGCATCGTACCTGCTGCAAAAATTTCCCGAGTCGCGGATGCGGCCGGAGGCTGAGATGACGCGCTCCCAGGCGCTGCACGCCCTCGGCCAGACGGACCAGGCGATTTTCTTTCTGGAAGAAGCAGTGGTCCGCTGGACGGAAAAGGAAAAAGAACCGGATTTTGCCCCTTACATTCCCCGGATGCTGCTGGAAATCGCCCGCCTTCAGGAACAGCAGAAGTTGCCCAGCCGGGCCTATCTCAGTTACCGCAAAATTCATGTGCAATACCCCAACCACGACGTGGCCAAACCGGCCGGGGAAGGAATGGAGCGCCTGACCCGGCAACAGGTTTTGAAACCACCGCCCTTGACTGAAATTGAAATGTCCCAGCGGGTGAAGGAATTGCTGGCCGCCGCCCGTTACCGGGAAACCCGGGGGATTCTGCAGGATTTCCGGACGCGGGAAGGGGACGCGAAGCTGGATGCGCAATGGTATTTTGACATGGCCTCGTCCTTAAACGGCCTGCGGCAGCGCCCTGAGATGATCGCGGTATTGAAGGAATTCATCCAGGCGTTTCCCAATCACAAACGGGTCCAGCAGGCCCGGTTCAAAATCGGCCGCACGGCGTGGAACCTGGGCCGGAACACCGAGGCGTTGAAATATTTCAAGATCATCCTCAACACCACGTCCAAACCCAACTGGAAAGCCACCATGCATTACTTCCTCGCCCGGGTCTACGAGGACATCCGCAAGCCCGGCAAGGCCCGCCAGCATTTCAACGAACTGTTGGCCATGCAAAGCAACAGTTCTTACCTGGAAAAAGCCGCCTGGGGGCTCGGCTGGATGGCCTTTCGCACCGGGAACCTGGAAGAAAGCCTGCGCCAGTTCGAGAACAACCTCAAACGCTGGCCCGACTCCGACCACACGCCCAAGAACCTGTTCTGGGTCGGGAAACTGCATGAACTTTCCGGCAGGAAACAGGAAGCCCTTCTGGCCTACGCCAGCCTGCTCGAGCGGTTCCCCTATTCCTATTATGGAATCCGGGCCGAAC
>JAGQJZ010000080.1:0-6084 GCA_020430445.1 Nitrospina sp. | reverse complement strand
CTGGCCCTGGCCGGCATGGGCCTGTACGATTCCGCCCGGCTGGAAGCCCGCCAGACGGTGTCCACCATCCGCAAAAACCTGTCCGGCGTGCTGTGGGCATCGGACCTGTACATCCGGACAAAAGCGTATCCCGAAGCCATGCGGGTGTTGTTCATGTACCGCGACTTCAAACGGCCCGCGGGTGAAAAGGAACTGCCGGTCGCGTTCTGGAAGAACTTTTTCCCGCTGGCGTATTTCGACCTGATCCGCGAACCGGCGGAGGCGCATTCGATGGACCCGTTCTTCGTCGACGGACTGATCCGCCAGGAGAGCCTGTTCGACGACGACATCGTCTCCCCGGCGGGCGCGCGCGGGCTCATGCAGATCATGCCGGAAACCGGCCGCCGCCTTTTCTCAAAGGACGAAAGCGATGAAGGGTACGATCCCGACGTCCTGTTCGACGCCCGGCTCAACGTGCGCCTGGGCATCAAATTCCTCGGCCAGCTCGCCCAGCGTTACGGCAACAGGGGCACCTACCTGCTCATCTCCTACAACGCCGGACCGCACGTGCTGGAAAAGTGGCTGAAACGTTTTGAACACATCCAGGATGAAGACGTGTTCATCGAGTCCATCCCCTACCCGGAAACGCGGGGTTATGTCAAACGAGTCATGCGGAATTACGGCATCTACCACCGCCTGTATGAAGACAGCGCCGCCGCGCAAAAAAACCACAAGGTGTTTTGATCGCCGCAACGTTCCCCGCTATACTGTTTCTTTTTTGAATTCAGAAAAACCCCAGGCCGGGTTTTGAGGGCCGCGTTCAGGAAGCTCCGGAATCCGGGTCGTCAAACTGGATCGAGCAGCAGCCGAAATCGAGCCCCAGCGATTCGTGGGTGAGCAGGGAGCGGATTTCCGGCAGGATGAAGTTGATGATGCGCGTGCCCTCGCGCCGGGTACCGGCCAGGCCGCCTCCCCGAAGCACCGACAGATGATGCGACACCTGCGGCTGCGGCAGGTTGAGCAGGCGAACCAGTTCCGACACGTTTTTTTCACCCCCGAGCAGATGGCGGACAATCTGCAGGCGGGACTCGTCCCCAAGGGTTTTCAGAATGCGGGCGCACTCCTGAGTATCGGGTCGCTTGTTCATGGCAACCAGTATAGAAACTCCGCCACACCCCGTCAACTCGGGCAGCGGCGCCAGGCGAGGATCATGAGTGAATTGCTCAACAGCGAAGAATGGGTGGACCGGTACGGGGACCTGATGTACCGCTTCGCGCTGGTCCGGGTGAAGGATCAGGACGTTGCGGAAGAACTGGTCCAGATCACCCTGATGGCGGCGCTGCAATCCCGGGATTCCTTCCAGGGGCGCTCCTCGGAGAAAAGCTGGCTTTTTGGCATCCTAAAGCATAAAATTCTGGATCATTTCCGCCAGGTCCGGCAAAAACGCAACTTCGAACTCGAACCGGAGGACGAGGCCGACCCTTACGAAAACGGGTACGACGAGACCGGACACTGGATTCACCCGCCCAGGCGGTGGGCGCTGGAACCGGAAAGAGCGGCGGAAAACTCCGAACTGGCGGCAGCCCTGGCCCGGTGCCTGGATGGGTTGTCCGAAAAATTCCGCACGGTGTTTGTGATGAAAGAAGTCGAAGGGCTGGATTCGGCTGAAATCTGTAAGGCCTTGGACATCCAACCGACCAACCTGTGGGTCATTCTGCATCGCGCCCGCAATCAATTAAAAAAGTGCCTTGAAGGCCACAACGATTTGAGCAAACGATGAGCGGTTCCTGGCTGGAGAAAACGAATACACGGCTGATCCGGTGGATGCACCTGTCCTGCCAGCAGACCTCGCCCCTGATTTCGGAGAGTCTGGACCACCCCCTCACCTTCCCAAAAAAACTGCGCCTGAAATTCCATTTGATGATGTGTGGCGTGTGCCAGTGCTATCTCGACCAGCTCAAAACACTGGGCGGGCTTGCGCGCACGCTGGGGAAGGTGGACAATGAACTGATGGACAACATCACCCTGCGTCCCGAATTCAAGGATCGGCTCAAGAAAACCATGAAATCCTGACCGGATTTTAAAACGAAAGGAAGATGCGATGAACGACAGGTCCAACGTCAGCCAGGCGGCACAGACGGGTGTTTCCCGGAACGAAGTCCGGGATTTCTACGCAAAGGCGGCGGTGGCCAGCCAGGAAAGCCTGTGCTGCCCGGTCAAGTACGACCCGGGCGATCTGTCGCATGTTCCGGAGGAAGTCCTGTCCATCTCCTACGGGTGCGGCAGTCCGGTAAGCCGCGCCTCCATAAGCCCCGGTGAAACCCTGGTGGACTTGGGGTCCGGCGGCGGTATCGACTGTTTCATCGCCGCCAAGGTCGTCGGGCCGGAAGGCCGGGTCATCGGCGTGGACATGACCGATGAAATGCTCGAAAAAGCGCGCCGCCACGCCACCCAGGTGGCCGACAACCTGGGGTACGCCAACGTCGATTTCCGGCAGGGCTTCCTGGAAGCCATCCCGGTCGACGACGCTTCGGTGAACGCTGTCACCTCGAACTGTGTCGTCAACCTTTCGCCTGCCAAACAGGAAGTGTTCCGCGAGATCTCGCGCATCCTCAAGCCCGGCGGGCGTTTCGTCATCGCCGACATCATCTCCGACCGGGAAGTGCCGGACGCGATGCGGCAGAATACCGAACTCTGGGGAGAATGCGTCTCCGGCGCGCTGACCTTGGAACGGTTTCTCGAATACGCCAAAGGCGCCGGCTTCCACGGCTTTCAGGTCTCGAAGGATTACCTGTGGAAGGTGGTCGAAGGCATCAAGTTCTATTCCTATATCATCACCGCCTACAAGCCCGATCCGCTGGAAGACCCGTCATGCTGCAAGGAATACTTCGCCGTCTACGGCGGTCCCTTCGACCGGATAGAGGTCGCCGGACAGGAGTTCAACGTCGGCGTGGCGCGGGAGATCGACGACGAGACCTGCCACCTGCTGAGCCAGGCGCCCTACTCCGGACTGTTCAGCCTGATCGACCCCGACAACGAAAACGCCGAGCCGGAGACCGACTCCTGTTGCGGTTGAGGTGATCCCTTAAAATGACACGCGCCCGGTTTCTGCGTCTCCTCGCAGGCTGGGCGCTTTTTTTTCTGGCGCTGCCACTGCGCGCCTTCGGCGAAACCCGGCTCCGCCGCGCCTCCGGCATGGCGCCCCGCTTCACCGTGCCCGAAAACGGCACCCCGCCCATCACCCCGGTCCGGGATTTTTACGTGGAAGACATCTCGGGCGTTCCCGACACCCTCAAGCACGGTGCAGCGGACTGGACGCTGAACATCGGCGGGCAAGTGAGCCATCCCCTCGCGCTCAGCCTATCGGACCTTCAACAGCGCAAACAGGTCACGCGTGTCATCACCCTGTCGTGCATCGGCAATCCCGTCGGCGGGCACGCGCTGGGCACCGCCCGGTGGCGCGGCGTTCTGCTTTCCAGCCTGCTTGAAGAGGCCGGGGCGGCCGGCACCGCCGAATGGCTGACCGTTCACGGCGCCGACGGTTACCATGAAACCCTGCCGATCTCCGAGGCGCTGCAACCCGCGGCGCTTCTCGCCACCCACATGAACGGCAAGATCCTCACACCGGACCACGGCTGGCCGGTCCGCTTGCTGATCCCCGGGCTCTACGGCATCAAGCAGGTGAAATGGATCACGCGAATCGAAGCCGCCGACCGGTGGCGCGCGGGATACTGGCATGAAAAAGGCTGGTCACGCGAGGGACGGGTGCAGGTGTTTTCGCGCATCGACTTCCCCAAAACCGATGAATGGCTGCAACGCGGCGAGCGTGAAATAAGAGGCATCGCCTTTGCCGGCGACCGCGGCATCGACCGCGTCGAGGTGTCGTGGGACGGGGGCCGGACCTGGGAGCTGGCGGAACTCGAGGAAGCGCTGTCGCCGTGGTCCTGGGTGTTCTGGAAAAAGCGTGTGACCTTCAACCGCAGCGGACACTACAACCTGATGGTGCGAGCCGCCGACCAGTACAGCCGGGTGCAGGGCGGCAACCGGCGCGACCCCTTTCCCGCGGGCACCACCGGCTACCACCGTGTCGGGTTCCGGGTGTACTGACGGCTGAATCGCTCAAAAAAAAACGGGACATCCCGGAGCCGGCTTGCGCCGGCCCCGCGATATCCCGATGGCAAATCTCCCCCAGGAGATGCGCCGCAGACCCGGTATGGCCTACTCCGGACCTGGGGTGGTAAACAATACACTCAGGTCGATCTTTCCCTGACCAAACTGGGGAAAGCCGGGGGTGGAAGGATCACCCTCGTTGAGGTTCGACGCGGTGTTGTCCGGCGGGAACAGGATCAGGCTGTTGAGCGCCTTGATGATCCGGTCCTGATGGACCGTCGGAAGCTTGCTGAATTTCTTCTGCGAATCTTCCGCTTCACCGCCATGACGCAGGATCACTTCCTTAAGCGAAATGCTCCGGCCGTCGTGCCCGTAGGGCCCCGAGGAACCAACGCCCCAGAGCGGAGCGGTCATGAATTCCTTGCGGATCGTGCCGTCATATTTCAACTCGTGAAAATTCGGGCCGAGATCATGACGCCGGAAATCGGTGAAAATGTTTTTCACTTTGAAGGGATCCCCGTTGGGCAGGATCAAAGGCAGCGGCTGACCATCGTCCACGGCGTGAAACCGCGTTTCCGCCTTGGCGTACAGCCGGTTCCACTGGCCTTTGTTCGGATTGAATTTCGTTTCCACATCCGCAATGCGGCGGTCGGAATCGACTTTCAGATTCTGCTTGTGGCACTGGGTGCAACCCACCTTGTCCATCAGATCAAACCCCTTTTCCACATCGTGGTCCGTTTCCCCGGTACCCGGCTTGAAATAGTTCAGCAGGTAAAACTCGAGAAAATCCACAACCGCGGGATCGATCTCATGCGTGACGCCGTCCAGGTCGCCATCGTCCGCCGGATTCGCAATCGGAGGCGCTTCGATGGTGTCCACCGAGCCGTCGAGAACCATCCCGGAAGGCGTGACGCAAAGGCCCCCGACCGTGGCTGCATTCAGGCAGGGATCGGCGGACTGCAGTCCCATTTCCGCGCTCAGGGCGCCCACCACGAACTCGCGGATGGAAATGGTGCCACCATGCCAGAAGAACGGCCGGACACGGAGGTCTGGATCCACGCCCTTCACATGGAAGGTGTCCACACTGCCATCCGGATGCGCGATGATCTTGCCGTAATGAATCCCTTTACTCTTGAGCTTCGCCTTGACCGGAGAACCACCCGCCTGAGCGTCGATGATCGCCTGGTCGCGGATCGCCCGCAGGTCCCGGGTGATCTCATCCGCCAGCTGTTCTTTCAGGCCAAGCCCGAACAGATGCGTTGCGTTACGCCCGTCAGGCCGCGTGACCACGTCACCGCCAAATCCAGCGGAACCGCGCGGCAGGCCGTGACACAGGGCACAGGCATCGGCAAGACCCGCTCCGAGCGCCAGATTGGTTTCAATGTCACCAACCCCATCCGTCGCCGTACGCGGACCTTGACCCTGCGCACTCGTGAACTTGCGCTGGAAAATCTGGCGACCGCGCCGGACAGCCCGGGCAGGATCGCGTTTGATAGTGTAAATCGAGGAGTCGGGCGTAAACTCATCTCCCTGCCCCACCCCCACCTGCTGTGGTAACGACAACGCAATACCCCTTCCGGCCGTATTGGGCGTCTGCGTCAGGTCAGTCAACTGCGCCGAGGCCTCAGTCCCGACGCCCAGCAAACCGCACAGAAGGGCACCTGAAAAAACAAATTGAACCTTTTTTCTCAATACCATAAATAAGCTCCCCAAGTTATGGTTAGATTGTTCCGGAGAACTTAGGAGAATTCTCAATTTATGTCAATTTCATTTATAGAAAACTATTATTCATGGAGGGTATTTAACCTTTTTCTAATATTTTTCCTTATACTAGTAAAAAATATTACAGATTTTCCGATTAAATAAACAAAAAAGCTTGTTTTTAGCCTTCTTGGGCTTCTCCATGCCAATATTGATTCTCAAAGTTGCCTGATAAAGCTTGAAATTGGATAGCAGTTCAATCGATTTAAATATCAGTATTTTTCCTACATAAAA
>JAGQJZ010000079.1 GCA_020430445.1 Nitrospina sp. | reverse complement strand
GCACCAGCGCGGCGTGGAGATCCTGTCCACCGGTGGCACCGCCGATCTGTTGAAGCGCGAAGGCATTGCCGTCACCCAGGTGTCCGACTACACCGGGTTTCCGGAAATGATGGACGGCCGGATCAAAACCCTGCATCCGAAAGTGCACGGCGGCATTCTCGGCCGGCGCGATGTGCCCGCGCACATGCAGGCAATGGAAACCCACGGCATCCAGCCGATCGACATGGTGGTGATCAATCTCTATCCGTTCGAGGCGACCACCGCCCGGCCCGACTGCACTCTGGAAGACGCTATTGAAAATATCGACATCGGCGGGCCTGCCATGGTGCGCTCGTCCGCCAAGAATTACAACGATGTCGCGGTCGTGGTGAACCCGGAAGACTATCCCGTGGTGCTGAAGGAAATGGAAGAGGGCGGCGGTTCGGTGAGCCTGGAGACGCGCAAGCGGCTCAGCCGGGCTGCGTTTACGGCCACTTCCCGTTACGACGCCATGATCTCCGGTTACCTCGAGTCGCTGGAACAGGAAGCGGGAAGCGGTTTCCCCGAACAATGGACCCAGAGCCTGGTCAAGGTGCAGGAACTGCGTTACGGCGAGAACCCGCATCAGACGGCGGCCCTGTACCGCGAAGCCAACCCCGGTGAAAACCGCATCGTTCGCGCGCGGCAATTGCAGGGCAAGGAACTCTCGTTCAACAATTACATCGACATGAACGCCGCTTGGGAACTGGCGATTGAATTTTCCGATCCCTGCGCGGTCATCATCAAGCACACCAATCCCTGCGGCGTGGCGGTGGGCGAGGACCAGTGCGATGCGTTTGTCCGCGCCCGCGAGACCGACCCGGTTTCCGCGTTCGGCGGGGTGATGGCCTTCAACCGGCCTCTCACCGTAAAAACGGTCGAAGAAATTCTGAAGAACTTCGTTGAAGTGATCGTGGCCCCGGGCTACGAGCCGGAAGCGTTGGAAAAACTGGCGGCCAAAAAGAATGTGCGGGCGATGGAAATGCCGGTGGCCACCGCCGGGTTTCAAGAAATGGACCTCAAGAAAATCGGCGGCGGGCTTCTGGTTCAGGAGGCCGACACGTTGACCCTTGATCCGGAAAAACTCAAGGTGGTGACCAAAACCCAGCCGGCCCCGGCGTTGCTCGAATCCCTGAAATTCGCCTGGATCGTGGCCAAGCACGTGAAGTCAAACGCCATCGTCTATGTGCGCGGCCGCGAAACGGTGGGCGTTGGCGCGGGCCAGATGAGCCGTGTCGATTCGGCGCGTCTCGCGGTCGAAAAGGCGAACAAGGAAGTGCGGGGATGTGTCATGGCGTCCGATGCGTTTTTCCCTTTCCGGGACTCCGTCGATACCGCCGCGCAATCGGGAATCACCGCGATCGTCCAGCCCGGTGGGTCCATCCGCGATCAGGAAGTGATCGACGCTGCCGACGAACATGGTATCGCCATGGTTTTTACCGGAATTCGCCACTTTAAGCATTGATTTTCCCCTCATCCGAACAAATTTCCCGCAAAACCTGATATATTCCCTTTGCATCTCTACCCGGAATGCCGATAGATTCTAAATGGGGTCATCGATCACAGGGAGCCGGGAAATGGCCAGCCGCCTCATCGATTTTATCGTTGTTGAAGAAAACGACCAGCATTTCGATCCTTTCAAACAGGCATTCGATCATTTCAAATTTGAAGGCCGTCTCCTCCGCCTGCGTTGCCTTTCTGAACTGGCGGATCTGCTGGAGGATCCGGGCCGGGCGGAATTGGACAATTTCAAGCCCAGGCTGATTTTGCTGGCAGTTCCCCGGTTCGAGGAAAAGGTCCGCCAGTTCCTTGAAGCCCGCAAACAACACCCCTATTTCCGCAAGATTCCTTTGATTGTCCTGATGGGCGCCGGACTGTTACCGGAAGACAAACGCGCTTTTTACGAGTGCGGCGTCAATTCCGTGGTCCTGAAGCCTCAGGATCCCAACGGTTATATCCAACTGGTTGAGGTGATCGGCCGGTACTGGTTTAGTGTGGTGATGTTGCCCACGTCCGATTGACGGGCAGAGGCGCGCTTCCTGCCACCTGGGGGTTCGATGGCACTTCCGAAACGTTTCAAGAAATATCTGGAATGGTCGTTTTACACGTTCCTGTTCTTCCTGTTCCTTTCCTCGGGGGCGGGGTTCTGGCTGTGGAACGAGTACCAGCCCAAGCTGGTTGAACTGGAGCGGAAGGATCCGGACCGTTATCTGGAAATGGTCGAGGCGGCGAAGGGACTGGAGCTGCGGCAGGCTTTTGATCATTATCAAACCATCGACCGCATGACCGAGTGGGATGTCTACACCCTGCGTTACAGCAAATGGAAGAAGCGCTGGCGGGAGGATGCGGAATTCAAGGATGCCTATCTGGAAGCCCGCTCGGACCGCTACGACCGTCTCAGGGAGGAACGGCGGCAGGAATACACCCGGCGGCAGGAGCGGTTGAAAGCTGTTACCGTGAGCGCTCCGGAAAAAAGAAAGAAGGCCTGGCAAGCTAAATCGCCGTGGGAAAAAACCATTCTGCTGCAGGAAGGCTGCCTGCGTTACCTGGAGATGGAACGCAAGGCGGCTTTGAAACGGCAACGGCTGGACCATCCGGCCCGCGACACGGGGTTCCTGTCTCCTGAACGGGTGGTGGGCTCCACCCCGGCGGAGGAATGCGACCGTCTGGTCACCATCTCCCATTCAGAGGAAATCGCTGAGCAGTCGCTGGCGAATGTGCAACGGTCGATGAACTATTATTTCTTCACTGTCATGAGTGAAGAACTGGGCCTTCCGGAAACCACCCGCCACGATATCGACGACCGTCTCGCCAAGATGGCGCACGATTTCGACGCCTACTGATTTTCCCCTCAGTTTTTTAAATGGAGCGATTCCCGTTCCTGCGCGGGAGTGGTGTGGATTGCGGTGAGGAGCTGCTTGATCTCGTTGTTGGACTTGATTTCAGGCGGTTCAACCGGCTCGCCTTCGGCCAGTCTCACCAGTTTTCTCAAGGGGCGGACCACAAGGTTGAACGTGTAGACCCCGCCTATAATCGCAAACAGGCTGCCCAGCACCGCCAGCCAGAGAATTTCCGTTTCCAGCCGCGTGATGGTGTTGGACAGCTTGTTCTGGACGAAGGTGAACTCTTCGCCGGTCAGCCCCGGGGGCATGCTCTTCAGGAGCATGTCGACCTGACCGAGTTGGATGGTCAGGTAAAAGGCGAAGTACCCGAGAATGGAGATGACCAGAATCCAGCCCCACATCAGGGTGTTGATAATGCTCTTGCGCTCCCCGGGGAGTTCGTCCCTGAAAATACCGGTTTTCACTTAAAGCTGGCCCTGGGTGTTGGACGAATACCGCTTCGCCAGAGTGGGAGCCTTTGAAGCGTCCGCATAGTGCCCGAACTGCACGTTCAGCTTGCCATAACGGGCGCGGGGCGTCGGGTGCGTGCTGAACAGGGCCGAACCGGAACCCTGCGCCTTGTTGAGGACTTTCATGAAATCGCGCAACCCGCCGGGGAAATAGCCGACCCGGTAGGCGTATTCCATGCCGAATTTGTCCGCTTCGAATTCCAGCCCCTGATCCAGCCCCTTGGTGAACAGCGTCTCGGACATTTCCTTGACGATGTTTTCGAGAACGCCGGGGTCCGAGTCGAGGATGGAGGTGGTCAACTGGGAGAAACCCTGCAGGGTTTTGCTGCGCTCGATGGTTTTGAGCGCGTGGCGCTTGGCGACATGCGCCACCTCGTGTCCCAGGACGCCCGCCAGTTCGGCTTCATTGCGCACCAGGCGCAGGAGCCCGGAACTCACGAAAATATACCCGCCGGGCGCGGCGAAGGCGTTGGGGGTGTCGGAGTTGAGGATGGCGAAGTGATAAGGGATATCCGCCCGGTCGGACACACCGGCGACGGAAAGGCCGACCAGGGAGATGTACCGCTGAAGTTTTTCATTCTTGTACTGGCCGCCGAACCTGGAGAAAACTTCAAGCGCGAGCGAACCGCCGATAGCGCGTTCTTCTTCCCAGCCGATCGGCTGCAGGGATTTGACGAGATTGCCCGCGCCGCGCAGGATGTTGGAAGTTTTCTTGTCCACCGCACCGGTGCCTTCCAGGATACCGATCAACCCTCCGCCGCCACCGGATTGAGAGTTGGTGGCCGGGGCTTCTTTTGCGGGGGCGGGCTTGGGAGCCGGTTCCTCTTTAGGCGGCTGTTTCAGGGTATCGTTCAGGATGTCCCCGAAATTGATGGACCATGAAGCCGTGACCAGGCCCAGGGTGATCCCCAGTGACATGAATGCGATCACAATTTTTTTCACATCAACCTCCGGTATGTTAGGCGAAAGGCCGTGCGGCCTTGTGCATTATTTTTTTAGTTGGCGTAGGGACCGAGTCCCCCTTCGGCCTGGAACTGGTCCAGTTGGGACTCCGGGATGGAAAGGGATTCCATTTGTTTAACCGAGTTGATGTGCGCCGGAGAAATCCCTTTGCCTTTGCCATAGCTTTCGGAAATGGGGCTGAGCCCGCGAATGCTGGAGCCGGAGGAGGTTTCCGCCGCCGCCATTTTCTGGTCCCCCATCAGGGCGTCGAGGCCACCGCCGCCACCGCCGCCTTCAGGCGCGGTTTGAGTCAGCTTGAATTTGAATACATAACCTTCCTTGCCGCCTACGGAAACCTTCATGAACTTCCCTTCGGTCCCCAGAACGTTAACGGGTTGACCGGCGCTGAGGTAACCCAGGTTTTTGGAGCGGGCGGAAGGTTCCGCCGTCATGGGCGTTTTGGACGATTTGACGTACCAGGTGGCGGCCCACGCAGGGATCGACCCGATGCTCAGGACGAGCAACAGCGCGCCGGATACCATGAGATGTCGACGGATTCGATCAAGCATCAGTTATCACCGGATTGGGGGGTTGACGATAAAGGGCGCCTCTTAAAATTGACGCGGGCGGCGCGCCCGGGTTTTTCAGGGGCCGCGAACTGCCGGAGTGAAGAACGTCGAATCATGAGAGGTTTCCTGAGTTCCTTTAATTATACCTTATTAACAAGCTACCCTTAAAAGGGAAGACAGGTCAACCGCTTTTTGGGAGGTCTAACGGCCTTCTGGCGGAAGCACTTCAACCGGTTGAGGTTAAAGTTTTTAACGAGACAAAGCCCGGCGCAGGCGGCCCCAGTCGAACGCCGATCCGGGATCGTATTTGCGTTTGATGCCCTTGTTTTTGTTTCCTCCCTGGACATGGGCGTGCCCGAGAATGCCCTCGAACCGGGAGAAACCGGGAAGCCGGTCCAGCGGGGTCCGGCGTTGTTCCGGGTCCCAGGGCACCTGCAGGCGGACGCGCGGCAGGAGTTCGTGGACGCCCCGGCACAACCGGATCAGCGCGGCGTATTGCGCTTCCGTGAAATCCCACATGCGCACCGTGCGCCCGTTGATTTTGCGGCTGAAATAACCGCGATCGCCATAGGCCCTTGCCGCCAGGGGTTGGAAGCTCTGGAGACGGAGCTCCTGCCGCCTGCCGGCGGGGAGATTCAGCAGCCAGCCGGCATCGGTTTTGCGGTAGGCGTCCGTTTGCAAAAGGTGGAGGCCGGACTCCTCGGCCCGGGCCTGCCAGGAGAGGTTGGCCATCTCGACATGAACGGCGCGTTCGTTGCCGAGGCCGTCATCGGCGGGCGCGGTGTTGGTTTTCCAGTACAGGTCGCAGGTCTGATAAACCGTCCCGTCCAGGTCCAGGTAAAAATGACTCCCCTTGAACGGGCTGTCCGCCAGCAGTTGGTGGCAGTGCCGCGATGTCCAGCACACATCGTAGTGCAGGACGAACTGGTGCACCGTTTTTTTCAACTCTTCGTAAGCCTGATCCGGGTTGTGAATGCGGTACCGGGAGAAGGGGAGGGTGGGGGCGTCGTTGAGCCTGGGGTCGTGCCGGGTGCAGGCGCTTCTGCCGCGCGGGTTAGGGCAGACCAGGCTGCCGGGTTGATCCCACCGGATGACGCAGGTTCCAATGTCGACTTCCCGGCCGCAGGCGGCGATGCAATGAAGCGGCTCTTTGTCACGGCGTGGGCCGGGTTGCCGCCGTGAGGGCTCAGCCGCCTTTCTGGTCATCAGCCGGCCGGCCCCAGTGGAGCTTGCGTCGCAATATCTGGTAATAGTTTTTGCCCGGAACCTGGATCAGGTTGACCGGCGTGTCCGAACGCTGCATTTCCAGAATGTCGTCCGGTTGCATTTCGTAACCCGTCTGGCCGTCGAGGGTGACGGTGAGTTCCTCCTCGGTGGTTTGCCGCACCTGGACCACCTTGTAGCCGGGAAGCACGATCGGCCTGTTGGTCAGGGTGAACGGACAGATGGGGGAGAGCACCAGGGCGTCGAGACTGGGATGGAGAATGGGGCCGCCGGCGGAAAGCGAATAGGCGGTCGATCCCGTGGGCGTGCTGACGATCAGGCCGTCGGCGCGGTAGGACGTCATGTACTGTCCGTTGACATGAACCTCGAGGTTGACGATGCGCGCCAGCGCGCCCTTGTTGATGACCACATCGTTCAGCACATAGTCCTCCGTCACCGCGTTTGCGCCGCGGAGGATGCGGGCCTGCAGGAGCATGCGCGGTTCCGAGGTCGATCCGCCGCGGAACACGATTTCCAGTGTCGGGTACAGTTCGGAGAGGGAGACTTCCGTGAGGAACCCGAGGCTGCCCAGGTTGACGCCGAGGATCGGCACCTGCATGGGATGGGTGACCCGGGCGACGGAGAGCAGGGTCCCGTCGCCTCCGAGGACGATGATCAGGTCCGCGTTTTTGGGGATGTCCTCGCGTTCCTGCAACGAGGTTTCATCGATCAGTCCCGCCGTGTCCGGCGGCATGAGCACGTCGCAGCCGCGTTTGCGCAACCACCCGGTCAACTCCACCAGGACTTCGCGGCCCAGGGTGGATTTGGGTTTGCAGAAGATACCGACACGTTTGATAGAAGACATCGGGTGTTTCCCGTGCCAGGGGCACGTTCTTAACGGGTCGACGGCCGGGAACCGTGGCAAGAAGTCCGGACAACCGGTTCATGGGACGGCGGGCGATGCGCCCTCAGGCGCAAGGGTTCCGGAGTACGGACTAGAGGTTGCCGAAATCCTGGGGCTTGATGTTGTCAATCCACTTTCGCCATTGGTCTTTTTCTTCGGTGTTGTGCTTTGAAGTGTCCGGCAGGTCCAGGCTTTTTGCCGCTTCGATGACCGTCTCGTTGACATAAATGGGCGCTTTGACCCGAAGCGCCAGGGCAATGGCGTCGCTCGGTCTTGAATCGATGTTGAGCGTGGCGCCGTTCGAAACCATGTTGATCACAGCGTAAAAGGTATTGTCCTTGAGTTCGCTGACCAGAATGTGGTTCACCTCACCGGCCATATCGGTGATCAGGTTCTTCATCAGGTCGTGTGTCATGGGACGGGGCGTGGCTATTTTTTCGATCTCGAGTGCGATCGCGTTGGCTTCAAAAAAGCCGACCCAGATCGGCAACGCCCGTTCGCCATTCGTATCCTTCAGAATGATGATGGGCATGTTGGTCAGCGGGTCCAGCGTCAGACCTTCAACTTTCATTTCAACCATGGAAAAATACCTGAAAAAGCCCGGAAATGGTCAAGTAGGGGAAACGTTTTTGTCTCGCCCCGGACCTGTGAAGGTCCTTTTTATTAAGGATATAAGAGTATAATGATTTGTCAATCCTGCAATTCACTTTGAATGGGAAGTAAGGCTTGAAAGTCAGCCCTCTTTCGCGTTTTTCAAAGTGTCCTGAACAAATTCACGCAGTTTGACCTGAACGATTTCGGGGATTTCCTCGGCGGACAGGGTTTCCTTGCAAACCTTGCTGGTGGACTTGTAGGTGTTCAGAAAGGAGATGCAGGGGGGGCAATCGTTGAAATGGTCCTCCAGCGATTCCTTGATTTTTTCATCCAGTGTTCCGTCCACGTAGTCGTTCAGCAGCTCCAGACACTCTCGGCAACAAATCATTTTTTGGCTCCACGGGTGTCGAATTCTTCAAAATAATTCGACAATTTTTTCCTAAGGAACAACCGTGCCCGATGCAGTCGTGATTTCACCGCGGGGATGGACAACTCCAGGATTTCCCCGACCCGCTCGGTCGACAGTCCCTCGACATCGCGCAGAAGGAACACCACCTTTTCCTTCTCCGGCAACTGGCTCACCGCTTTTTCGATGACCTCTTTGGACTCATTTGAAAACAGCAGCGAGTCCGTGCTGTCCGACCAGTCGAGCAGTTTTTCCTGTTGAAAGCCGCTGTTGTTGAAAGACGGCAGCATGTCATCAAGCGAAACGAACTGGTCCTTTTTCTTGGTCCTCAACTTCATGTAGGAGGCGTTGAGGGTGATGCGGTAGACCCAGCTTGAAAACGCAGATTTCCCCTGAAACGTGTGAATTTTTTTGAAAATACTGAGCAGGACTTCCTGGGCGACGTCCTGGGCATCCATCTGGTTCCGGGTCAGGTTGAAGGCCAGGGCGTAAATCTTCCTTTGGTAATTCTGCGCTATTTCATCAAATGCTTCGAGCTTGCCGTCTTTCAGTTCCTGAACCAGACGGTCGTCCAGTTCTCTTTCTTCCTTTGTCGGCATTCAATCACGTTCCTTTTGGGAAGCCGGCCCCGGTTGCAGGTCAACTCCGCCCACCTGTTTTCGTGTTGATTCAGGCGGTTCTGTTTTTGGATGCTTGTGGACCGGCCAAGGGTTCAATCTTTGGTCCCGAACGGATAAAAAAAGACCTGTAAAAACAAAAAGACAGGGCCGGTCCACCCCTGTGTTTTTAAGCCGAACCATACCATTTCAAATCAGATAGGCCAAATAAAATTAAACAGTTAACAAGCATCTTCGGATGTGCTACAATCCCGAGTCACTGCGAATTAGCCCCAATTTCAAGGAGTGGTTCTAAATGAAACCAGGTATTTCAATCATTTGCCTGACTCTCGCCGGCCTGTTGCTGTTTTCCGGCCCGGGGGAAGCGTCCGAACGTAAAAAATGGAGGTCCAAGCGCGCCCAGGGCGAGCAGGTGGCCCATAATACCGATAAAAAAGATCAGCCGAAAAAGCACAACGGGATGGGTGCCTTTGAAACACGGTTCGGCCGGGGAACCACGCAATGGGGCGTCAATGGAGGATTCGGCTACACCATTGACATGCCGACGACCAATCCGGGTGCGCCGGACAGGACCAATCTCGATTTCCTCTGGCTGTTTCCTCATTTTAAGTATAACCTGACCGGCGTTATCGGGGATCATTTCTACCGGGGAGCCCTGTACTGGGTGGCCGAGGCGGGACTCGCCGTCACCGTTTCAGACTCCGACCGCCTGTTCCCGGATGGCATTCACCGCACCACGGATTCCGCCGGAGCGGTTCAATTCGGCTTCGTGCCCATTCAGGCGGAATACAAGTTTCTTTCGCCGCACCGCCGGTGGGCGCCTTCGATTCTTTTGGGGGCCGGGTTCTCCTACGGCAATTTTGATGACGGGGCGATCGAAATTTCGACGGATTTTGAATTCATCCTGAATGCCGGGGCCGGGGTGGAGTATTTTCTCGAAGACAATAAATCCGTTTCGCTGGGATACCGTCTCTGGCACTTGTCCAATTCAAACATAGAACGCCCGAATATCGGGTTGAACGCGCACCTGATCACAGTCGGTTTTTCCTTCTAGGGTTTTTTGGATCAGGAAGGAGACCGGATTCCCCGGCTCGGCCAGGGGCGTCCCTGGACTGTCTGTTTCGCCGGGCCGGTTTCACACAAGTTCCCGCCCTCCCACCTCTCTCGTCCCACTGTGTTTAAATGCTGACCAATCCCGGCCATTCACAGAAGACCGCCCCAGTGAAGGGGGACAACTTCCTGGACCGCATGTTCCAGCGGTTCGAATCCCTCGCCCGGGTCCGTTCCGGTCTGGTGCTGCTGGTTTCCCTGATCCTCGCCGGGCTCGCGCTCTGGTACACGGCGGAGCACCTGGGCTTCAAAACCAAGCGTTCCGATCTCATCTCGCGGGACCTGCCCTACGACATCCTGTATAAAAACTACCGTGAGGAATTCGAGGACTTCGATGGCATGATCATCGCCGTCGAAGGTTCGAATCCGGATTCGATGAAGGGGTTCGCGGTGGATCTGGTCGGCCGCCTGCAGGAATACCGGTCGAGTTTCCACGAAATTTTCTACAAAGTCGATACCAGCTATTTCAAAAGCAAGGCCCTGCTGTTCATGGACCTGCCGGACCTTGAAGACCTCACGCAAAAACTCCGCGATCACCAGGAGTTCTTGAAAAGCGTCAATCAGGAGCCGGGACTCAACAGCGTCCTCTTTCACATCAACAAGGAAATTTCCGAAGGGATGGTCGACACCCTCCTGTCGGGATTTCTGGGAACGGACGATGACGCCGTGGAAGAAGAGGACGACACGGCGGACCTCAGCCTGTTGATCTCCCTGTTCCGCCAGATGTCCGCCTATCTCAAGGGAGAGACACAATACAAATCGCCCTGGAAATCCTTTCTCACCGACCGCGAGGATTCCCTGAAGGAAGAAGGGTTTCTGGTATCGGGCAACGACAACCTGTTGTTCGTCCTGCTCAGCCCGAAGGAGACGGCAAACGACTTTACCGGCTCCAAGGACGCTATCGAACTGATCCGGGGCGTCATCCGCGAGGTGAAAGCCAACTACGACGATGTGAACGTGGGCCTCACTGGAAGCGATGTGATCTCGTCGGATGAAATGTACACCACCCGCAACGATGTTGAACTGGCCTCGAAAATAGCGCTGGCGGGCGTGGCCCTGCTGTTCATCATCGCTTACAAAGGCGTGGTCAAGCCGCTTCTGGCCGTCGCCGCGCTTCTGGTGGCGCTGGCCTGGTCGATGGGGTACACCACGCTCTCGGTCGGCCACCTGAACATCATGTCGGTGGTGTTCACCACCATCCTCATCGGGCTCGGCATCGATTTCGGCATCCACATCCTGGAACGCTACCGGGAAGAGCGCCGCGCCGGGCAGGGGGTCTCCGCCGCCATGCTGACGACGCTCAAGGGAACCGGGCGGGGCAACTTGGCGGGCGCGATCACCACGGCCATCGCTTTCGGCTCCATGGCGTTCACCCAGTTCATCGGCATTGCCGAGTTGGGCGTGATCGCCGCCGGCGGCATTTTGTTGTGCTGGTTGAGCATGGTCCTGCTGCTGCCCGCGCTGGTCTGCCTTGAGGAACGGTTTCGTAAACTGGAATACAAAACCCCGCCTTCGCAGAGCCGCAAGGTCCGGTTGTTGACGGATTTTTTCGACCACTACCTGGCGATTATTTTCGTTTGCGTCCTGCTGATCGGCTGGGCCACCTGGAAGGTGATCGGTCTCAGTTTCGACTACAACCTGCTCAACCTGCAAGCGAAAGGAACCGAGGCGGTCGAGTGGGAACTGAAAATCATCGACAACGCCAAGCGCGCCACCTGGTATGTGGCGGTGATCTCCGACTCGGAAGAGGAAGCGCGGAAAAAATACGAGGCCATCCGCAAACTGCCGTCGGTGGGTAAGATCGACAGCATCTTCACGGCCATTCCCAAGGACCAGCCGGAGAAGATCAAAATCATCCGCGAAGCGGCCGAAGACCTGCCGGAGTTCGTCGTGGCGTCCGGGGACGAGCCCCTGGTGCTCGATGACATCGACGAAACCATCCGCAACATCCGCTTCAAATTGCGCAAGAAGGAAAAGGGCGGCAAGCGGGACGATGTGTTCACCGCATCCAAACTGGTCGAGGAAATCCGCCAGTTGCTCGAGACCATCGATCCGAAAACGGCCGAAGCGCGCCTGTCGGCGTTTTCAGAAGCCCTGTTTGCGGATTACCGGCAGGTCGTCCGCGACCTCAACAAGTCGCTGAAGCCGGAACCGGTCAAGCTCGACGAGTTGCCGGACCTACTGAGGAAACGGTTCATCGGCAAGCACGGCAAGCACCTCGTTCTGGTGTATCCGGGAATCAACATCTGGGAACGCCCGGCGATGGAACAGTTTCTGGCGGAGATGCGCGCCATCGACCCCAATGTGACGGGCAACGCCGTGCACATGTTCGAATCGAGCCGGTTGATGATCAACGGCTATATCCAGGGCGGTATTTACGCCATGATCGCGATTATCATTTACCTGCTGTTTTCACTGCGCAGCGGGGTCGCCACCCTGCTGGTGCTGGTGCCGACGCTAGTGGGATCGTTCTGGACGGTGGGATTCATGGACCTGTTCTCGGTCCGCTTCAACATGGCCAACCTGGTGATCCTGCCGCTCATTATCGGCATCGGGGTCGTCAACGGCGTGCACATCCTCCACCGTTACCGGGAAAATCCCGGAGACAAGAACAACGTGCTTTCCAAAAGCACCGGCCAGGCCGTGCTGCTCAGTTCGCTGACCACGATGGTCGGTTTCGGCAGCCTCATGGCGGCGGACCACATGGGCGTGTACAGCCTCGGGCTGGTGCTGACGCTCGGCGTGGGCAGCTGCCTTCTGGCGTCGATCACGCTTCTGCCCGCGCTCCTGCGCTTTTGTTCCGTCAAGGGGATGAAGCTGTAGGGAGGCGTTACCGTGGGCTGGCGGCGATGTTGCCGCCGTCGACGGTGAGCACGCTGCCGGTGGTTTTCTCGGACAGCGCCAGCCGGAGAAACGCCTGCGCCACGTCCGTGTCCAACACTTCCCGGCCCAGCAGGTTGTCGCTGAAATAGGCGTCGGCGTCGAGCCCCCGCGCCGCAGCGCGCTGTTCGATCACCTCCGGCGTGAACATGCCGGTGCGCACGCGGTCGGCGTTGATGGCGTTGGAGCGGATGCCTTCTTTGCCGTAGTCGAGCGCGTACTGTTTCATGAGGGCCATGACCGCCGCTTTGGGCAGGGCGTAAGGTCCGAATGCCTTGCCGGGATTGAACGCTGCTTTCGAGGCGTTGAACAGCAGAACGCCGCCGCTCTTCTGTTTCAGGAAAATCCGCACCGCTTCCTGCGCCACGGTCTGATGCGCAAAAAAGTTCAGTTCAAAGCTTCCCCTCAGCGTTGCCGAATCGACTTCCCCCATGCGCCCCTGCACGGCGTTGCCGGCGTTGGAGATCAGGATGTCCAGCCCGCCGAACCGGCGCGTGAGATTGCCGAACGAATCGCGCACGGCGCCTTCGTCGGTGAGATCGACCACTTCCCATTCGGCGGCCGTTTTGGTGGCTTTCCGGATCGCATCCGCCGCGTCGCGCAGGCGGTCGGCGTCGAGGTCGACCAGGTACAGGTTCGCGCCCTGAAGCGCGAACGCTTCGGCGGTCGCCCGGCCGATGCCCGAACCGGCGCCGGTGACGTACACCACCTGGCCCTGCAAGGGCGGCGGTTTCGCCTTGCCCAGCTTGGCCTGCTCCAGCGACCAGTACTCCATGTCGAACAGGTCGGCTTCGCCGAGCGGCTCATAAGCCTTGATGGAAAACGAATCGCGGATGATGTCGATGGTGTGTTCGTAAAGATCCGCAGAGATGCCGGTTTCTTTTTGGGATTTGCCGACGGTCACCAGTCCCAGGCCCGACACCAGGAGCACGCGCGGCAACGGATCGAGTTCCTTCTTCTCGACGCCTTTGGCGTCGCGGTTTCTGTTGAAATATTCGTGGTAATTTTCGATGAACCCGCCCAGCGCCCGCGAAACTTTCTGCCGGAGGGCCTCCGGGTCTTCGATGTTTTCGAGTTCCAGCAGCATCGGTTTCTGCTTTGTGCGGATCACGTGGTCCGGCGTGGCGGTGCCGATCTGCGACCAGGTGACGCACTCTTCGCTGGACGCAAAGGCGCGCGCGATGTCGGACGGGCGGTGGTGCACCACCCAGTCGGCGCCGGTGTGCTCGCGGTACAGGCCGCGTAAAACCGGGCCCAGCGCGGTCAGGATGTCCGCCGGCGAGGCGGAAGCACCGTTGTTTTTGGCGTTGTAGGTTTTCTTTTTGTGCTGCTCGATGTGCGTCTCGGCCTTGCTGACCGCCTCGATGTGGCGGTCGTAGCTTTCCCGCGCCGTGTCGCCGAAAGTGAACAGGCCGTGGTTGATCAGCACCAGCCCCTTGACGTCCGGGTTGGCCTCGTAGGCCTCCGCCGCCGCCTTGGCCAGGAGGAACCCCGGCATGATGTACGGCACGATCCCCAGTTCGCCGCCAAAGACCTCCTGGCAGATTCTTTCCGCTTCCGGCTGGTTGGCCAGCACGAGGATGGCGTCGGCATGCGAATGGTCGATGAACTTGTGCGGCAGGAAGGCGTGCAGCAGGGTTTCCACCGAGGGGTTGGGCGACGCGGCGTCCAGGAGGTGCGTGCGCTGGTCGTTGACCATGGCTTCGTCGGACAACTCCGGCAGCGCGCGCAGTTGCCGCAGGTAGTCGAGCGTGACGCCGGGAAGCCCGGCGGGCTCCAGCGTGTCCAGGTCCCAGCCGCTGCCCTTGACGTACAGAACGTCGATCTCCTCGCCGATGCGGTTTTTGACCCGGGATTTGACCGAGGTGTTGCCGCCGCCGTGCAGGACCAGTGCGGGGTCGGCCCCGATCAGGCGCGAGGTGTAGACTCGCAGCGCGAGGTCTTCGCCTGCGTCGCGGTACCGTTCGATAAATTCATTGGCGCTGTCGTCTGTCCACCGGTTTTTCATCCGTGAAACATTAGCAGAACACGCACCCTGTGAAAAGGCCGTTTTGGATAATTTTAGCGGAGTCCCAATAATTGGATATATTTGATTTGCCGGTTCGCAGGTCCTTAGAAACCCCGGTGGCTCGCAACCCAAGACCTTTTTGAAAGGTGTCCCCGCCGGGGCCGTGAATTTGCCGGATGCCGCTCAAGGGGCAGCGTTCGCTACGCGGAAATACTTGGGGAGGAGCAGGGCGGGGATTTTTTGCGTGAAAATGCCGGATGCAATTGCGCCGGTTCTGTGCTAATGTTTGCGGGAATTCTGAATTTATCCCCCCAGTTTCCATTCCTTGCCGCATGCGTGCCAAAATCCATGTGACCTTGAAAAACGGCGTTCTGGACCCCCAAGGCAAGGCGGTGCACCACGCCCTGAACGACCTCGGTTTCGCCGAGGTGCGGGACGTCTCGGTCGGCAAATACCTGGAACTCGAGCTCGACGGTGCGAGCGGGCAGGAGGCGGAACACCGCGTCCGGGAGATGTGCGAACGGCTCCTGGCCAACCCGGTGATCGAATCCTACCGTTTCGAACTGGAACCCTGAATCCGAATACAAAACTCTGCGGTGGCCTGATATGAAGTGCGGCGTGGTGGTGTTTCCCGGTTCCAACTGCGATCACGATTGCTATCACATTCTCAAGCACATCATGGGCTGGGACACCCGCTGGGTGTGGCACAAGGACACGGAACTTGCCGGACTGGACCTTCTGGTTTTGCCCGGAGGCTTCTCCTACGGTGACTACCTGCGTGCCGGATCCATCGCCTGTTTTTCCCCGATCATGAAAGCGGTCGCGGACTTCGCCGGCCGTGGCGGCCTGGTGCTCGGCATCTGCAACGGCTTCCAGGTGCTCACCGAATCCGGCCTGCTCCCCGGCGCGCTCATGCGCAACCGGTCGCGCAGCTTCATCTGCAAATTCGTCGATGTGCGCGTGGAAACGGGCGGCACGCCGTTCACCGCGGCATGCGACCCGGGCGAGGTGCTGTCGATTCCCATCGCCCATGCCGACGGCAATTACTTCGCCGACGAGGACACCTTGAAACGCCTGCAGGACAATGACCAGATTGTGCTCAAATACTGCGATGCCTCGGGCAACGTGACGGAAGACGCCAATCCGAACGGATCGCGTCTCAATATCGCCGGGATCGTCAACGAGAAACGAAACGTGATGGGGCTGATGCCGCATCCCGAACGCGCGGCGGACCCGGCCCTTCCCGGGGCGGACGGCCGCAGGCTGTTCGATTCCCTGCTCGCCCTGGCCTGAACTGACATGGACCCCACCGCCGTTCCTGAAATCACCGATGCAATTCTGGACGAACACGGGCTCACTTCCGCGGAGTACCGGCGCATCGTCGAATTGATCGGCCGCAAGCCCAACTGGGTGGAGTTGGGGGTGTTCTCCGCCATGTGGAGCGAGCACTGCAGTTACAAGAGCTCCAAGCCGCATCTGAAGACGCTTCCCACCGAAGGGTCGCGCGTCATCCAGGGGCCGGGCGAAAACGCCGGGGTGGTCGACATCGGCGACGGGCTGGCGGCGGTGTTCAAGATCGAAAGCCACAACCACCCTTCGTTCATCGAGCCCTACCAGGGAGCGGCCACGGGCGTCGGCGGCATCCTGCGCGACATTTTCACCATGGGCGCGCGCCCGATCGCGCTGCTCGATTCGCTGCGCTTCGGCAGCCCGGACCATCCCAAAACCCGTTACCTGCTCAACGGGGTCGTCAGCGGCATCGCCGGCTACGGCAACTGCATCGGTGTGCCCACCGTCGGCGGCGACGTTTATTTCGACGACTGTTACAACGGCAACATCCTGGTCAATGTCTTCTGCCTGGGGCTGGCGAAGGCGGACCGCATTTTCCTCGGCAACGCCTCGGGCGTGGGCAACGCGGTGATCTACGTCGGTTCGAAGACCGGCCGCGACGGCATCCAC
>JAGQJZ010000007.1 GCA_020430445.1 Nitrospina sp. | reverse complement strand
TCGGAGGTCCAAACCCTTTCGGCTTGTGGTAGGATTGATCTTATTTTTATTTTTTTGGGGAGTGTGTCATGGCCGTAGGAAAAGTGAAGTGGTTCAACGACAGGAAGGGGTACGGGTTCATTATTTCTCCGGATGGCAAAGACGTCTTCGTCCATTTTTCAGAAATTCAGATGGACGGCTTCAAAACGCTGAAGGAGAATCAGGAAGTCGAGTACGAGGAAGTCGTGGGGCAGAAAGGTCCGCAGGCTTCCAAAGTGAAGCCCGTCTAACGATAACCGCTTCAACGAAATCCTCCCCGGATTTTGGTCCCGGTTTGTTCACTGCAGGGATCTCAGGCGCAAAGTTGGATCGCCTGTTTTGCCTAACGGGTGATCTATTGCCTGGTTTCGCGGCGGAAATCTCCTGTTCTTTTTAATGAAGACAGGGAGCCGGGGATCGGATGGAGAAACGGCGGGTTCCCGCGCTGTTTTCCGGGGCCGGGCTCGCGGCCCCGGAAGTCCCACGCCTTGAACGATTGTGCGTTCCACCCCATCAAACACGTTGTCCTCGTATTCGGGGAGCTCCCCCGGTTTTCTCGAATAGCGTCCGCCAGACAACATCGCTCCAGCCGACCCATAAAAACGGCCGGCAATTTCCATCCCTCAGAGAGGTCCCATAAAATATTCGGGCCCTTGCAAATTCTATGAGATAAGTAACGGTGAGCACGCGGCCTCAGGATGTGGAGCCTGCCCGCCTGAAAACCTGCCCCGGGAGAGACGATGATACCCAAACGTGAAACCACCGAACGGGTGGTGGTGCATTTTACCGGCAACGGCGAGGAGGACATGGATTCGATCCGCGCCGAGCACGAGGCGCGTGGCCTGCCGGAGGTGGGATTTCATTTTTTCATCGACGCGGAAGGGAAGCTCTTCATGGGGCGGCACCAGAGCCGCGTCGGAGCGCACCACCCGGAGTTCGACGCCATCAGCATCGGCGTGTGCGTGATCGGCGACCGCTTTTTTTTGAACGAGGAACAGGAACTGGCGATGATCCTGCTGATGGACAAGCTGCGCGCTGACTACCCGCAGGCGGAGAAGGTCAACTACGTCTACCGCCAGCCGACCGGTTAAGACTCTCTGTGGAGAGCAAACGTCCTGGCGCGGACGGTCCCTTCATAAGGTTTTTCTGCAGAACCGCTATTGAAATCGCAATCCTGTTAGACGTGTCATTCAGAAGCGAAGCCGAAGAATCTCGGTTTTCAGCAGAAACCTGAGGTTCGCCACGCTGGCCGTTCCGCCCAGGACCCACTCGTCGTGGGGGCGGCTTCTTCTCATCTGAAATATTTTCAGCAGGCTTTCTGCAGAATCCTGGGGTTCGTCACGCTGGCCGTCCGCCCAGGACCCACTCGCCGTGGGGGCGGCTTCTTCTCATCTGAAATATTTTCAGTCGGCTTTCTGCAGAAACCTGAGGTTTGCCACGCTGGCCGTCCGCCTAGGACTCTTCCTTTTTGCCGGTGCCGAGGATCCCGTCGATCGCGCCCGTCACCGCGCAGGCGCCGGTGGCGACCGTCATCGCTCCCATCAGTTTCATGTTCGCCTCCGCCGGGATCTTTTTCTTCGCGGCGATCAATTCCAGCTCCTGGATCAACTGGCCGAACTGGTCCGGCCCCAGGTCCTTCTTCAGTTTGGCCGCGGCGCATTCCAGGACCTTGCGGTCGGTGACGGTGCCGGATTTCACCGAAGCCTCGACGAAACGTTCCTCCGGGCTGGCGCATCCCGCCACCAGCAGCAACGCCGCAAGCAGCAGAACCGGTTTTTGCAGCAGTCGTGTCATGATTCACTCCTCATGGAATTCCGTCACCGTGCCCTCGGCGGTGATGCGGTAAGTGGTGTCGCCGTCCCCGTGGCGCGCCTGCGCCTCGAATCCCGTCATCGTCCCGTTGATGATATCGACTTGCAGCGCCTCGTCCTTTGCGATGGGGTGGTCCGGGTGGCGCTGCATCACCTCGAGGGAGCAGAGGTTGAGCGAGTCGGTTTCCATCCAGAACTCCTGACAGGTTTTGAAGAGGACGGGGAGAAAGTTTTCCGCCGCCCGGTTGCCGCGTTCGGTTTTTTCCTCGTGCAGGTGGGCCGGTTTCATGTGCGGTTCGATCAGGCGGTCGATCAGGCGGATGCCCGATTCCGGCTCGCGCTTGCAGTTCTCGGCGATCGACTGGAACAGGTGCATCTCGCCGATGGCCGTTTGCATGAAGAAGCGCGCCTCGTCCGGGGTCAGTTCACCCTTGAGCACCTCGTGCTGGACGCGGCGGTCGACGTAGGCGTTGATGCGCGTGGGCAGATGATCCGGGTCCGGCCCTGCAAACACCCCCGCCTCGAAATCGTAGGAATCCAATACCTCACCACAAAAAGTGGCGGCCCAACCCGTTGTCGGCAGGTACAAAAATAGTAAGAAAAAAGATGAGAATACTTTTTGTGTGAGGTTCTGGGATGATGAACTCATGAAAGCAATCATGGTGATTACCGTGAAAATAAATTCAGGTGCAACTTTTCAAGGGTTTCGAATTGAATATTATTAACGCTTTCATTTGTCTTTAATTGAAATATTGTAGAACAAAGTTGTTGCTGGTCGAGTTGTTCAATAGGTCAAAGAATGCTTCACCCTCTCTCCCGCTCTATAGCTTCCCCGATCAGTTTGGCGGCGTGAACGGAGTCTTTCCAGCCTTCCACCTTGGCCCACTTCCCGTCTTCCAGGTCCTTGTAGTGCCGAAAGAAATGTGTGATCTGATCGAGTAAGATTTTGGGCAACTGGGTGTATTCCTCCACGTGCGCGTAATAGGGGTTGAGCGCGTCCACCGGCACGGCGAGGATTTTCTCATCGTTGCCTTTTTCATCTTCCATTTCCAGAACGCCGATGGGCCGGCACCGCACGATGCACCCGGACAAAAATTCGACGGGCGAGGCGACGAGCACGTCCACGGGGTCGCCGTCTTCGGCGGTGGTGTGCGGCACGAATCCGTAGTTGCACGGGTAGCGCATGGAGGTGTGCATGACGCGGTCCACGTACAGCGCGCCGGATTTCTTATCGACTTCATATTTTACCGGCTCGCGGCCGAAGGGGATTTCGATGATGACGTTGATGTCCCAGGGCGGGTTCTGGCCGATGGGTATTGCATTGATGTCCATATCAGTTCACTTCTTTCAGGGATGGGTGATTCAATTCATGTGGGGGGAATCCCCTGGCTTCGCCTTCCCCCTGTGCAAGGGGGAACACCGGCTTCTCCTCGTGCGTGAAGCGTCTGTCCTGAGCCTGACGGGGGAGGGCCGGGGGATTCTTCCTCTTGGGGGGTAACGCCTAATCAAAAGCAAAGGCAAGAAAGTTCAGCTTCGCCTCATAATGGCACAATGGGGAATTCCTGCTCTTTTGAGCCTGTAAAGCGGACCCAGAGGCATTTTACCTCTTTCGCCTGACGAGGACCATTTTTCTTTGCGATTCCGCGCAGGAGGCCGCTGTGGGCCCCTAAAACAGGGCGCGCCACGCGGGAAACGGGCCGGGGCCGCGCGCGCTGCCGGCGGGCTGCGGGAAGCCCGCTGGCGGGTTGTCCCGGGCTGTGCGGGGTCCGCTTTATCAGGGGACCAGGTTGAAAGTGCATGACAGGGTGGCGGTGGTGCCGCTGCCCACTTTCACTTCCAGCCGGATGGGGGTGGAGCCCGCCACGGCGGGAGCGGCGTCGAAGGAGACCTCGAACGCGGCGCCCTGGCTGCCGATAAACGCCTTGACGGCGTCCGAAGGCGAGGCGATCGGTGAAATGGTGATCTTGGGATCGGTATTGGCCGGTGCGCGGCCATCGAACTGTTTCAATTCGGGAGGATCGACCACCGCGCTCGGGATGAGCAGGAAACCCTTCTGCCCCTGTTTCAGGTCGGCGGCGGTGGAAGTCGGGTTGGCGTCGCCGCGCAGGGGCAGGGTGTCGACCACGTTGGCCACGAACTGCCGCACGGTAATGTGGATGTCGCCTCCCAGGTGAACGCCGAATCTTGAAAAACATTCGTCGGTGTAAGTCGATTTGTCCTCGTCAAAGTCGTAGAAACGGCTGACTTCCACCCGTTCGCTTCCGTTGGTGGTTTGCGCGGACAGCACCCGGTTGTTGGACTGCCGCAATACCGGGCCGTCCTCCGGCCGCGGAAGCGTGGTGCGGAACTGGCGCGGGCTGCCGCCGCGTTCATCGGCGGGAACCTCGATCGAAACCGTGGCCTGCTGGGTCTGGATGAGGTCGACGGTCGCGCCTTCGCTCACTTCGATCCCATTGACCTTCACGGTGACGTCGACCACGGTGATATTGAAGAACAGGGTTTGCGCCTCGTCCTCATGCGCTTCGCGGCCTCTGTCGCCGCCGGTTATCCCATTGCGGGTGGTGGCCCTGTACTCGCCCGGCCGCGTGAAGGCGGCGTACCCGCCCAGGTGCCGCTGCGTCGTGGCGGCGGTGGGAATCAGGCCGCGCTCACTGAACTCCATGCTGGTCGGGCCGGTGACGGAGGCGATCAATTGATTGGGCGCGGTGAGGTTTTTATCCATGAACAGGTCGGATATTCCCAGAGCCGGGTTGGTCTCCGCCGGGTCCACCTGCGTGGTGGCATTGGGTTCGCCGCTGGCGCCGCTGTTGTCGGGAAAAGGAATGATTCTGATTTCGTCCTTGTCCACGTGGACACCGGGAGACGACTGGTTCGTCAGCGTGACAAAATTGTCTTCGCTACTGTGCGGCCAGTAGTAATAACGCGCGACGTCTCCCACCACCATGTTGTAATGCCCGTAGGCTCCCGTTTTCCGGCGCTGCCCGTAGAGACGCCCCAGCGGACTGTACAGGTCGCCGCTTTCTTCCGAAGCGTTTTGTTCGATCGCGGTGAGGTGAGACTCGCTTTCGCGGAACAAGCGCCACCAGAACACATAGCCAAAGAAGGGAGGCGCCAGCACGCTCCAGTTCTGCGTTCCCATGACGTAGCGGACGGCGTGCAGGAACACGCTCAGCCAGGTGTCCTTCGGTTGCGCCTGCACCTGGATCTGCCCCCAGGGATCAAAAATCCACCGCATCCAGCCCAGGCCCAGCGATTCCATCACGATGGAATCCGCGTTGCCCATGGGATCGCGCGTGCCGATCTTCCCGATGCGCAGGCTCAGTTCGGAATTTGCAATCGGAATCGGGTCTTCCAGGCCGATGTCGTCCCCGTTGACCGACACCACATTGGTGCGGAAGGATTGATCGCGGTATTTGATCTCGACCCGGTCGCGAATGCCCGCCTCCATGCCGCTGGCATTGGACTGGGTCAGTTTGACCACAAACGGATTGTCTTTTGTGATCACGTTTGCCGCGTAGTAATCGACCCAGTCGAACGCGGAGCCCGGATCGTGCGTGGAGTAATTCGCCACGTTCACCGTGCCGGTGAACGTGATCTTTTGATCCAAGGTCAGGACGTTGCCGCTTTTTGTGGCGCTGCGCACCACCACGTTCTTTTCACTTTTGATCGACACGCGGCCCGCCTTGACCTCCTGCTTGCCCTTGTCGTCGGTGAGCTCAAGCTCCATTCCACCCGCTTTGACCGTGGCGGGATACAGCTCTCCCGTTCCGATGCGGGCGCGGTGCAGGCCGTACACGCCCTTGGAGATCAGCCAGATCACGCTCGACCACAGGCTTCCCGCCGTGATGTTGACCAGGCCCCCGTGCGTGGTGGTCTGGAAAATATTCATGAACACGTCCGCCGCCAGGTTCTGGTTTCTTTTCCTGGCCTGCAGGTTGCCGGTGAACAGCGGGGCGCTTCCCTTTTCCGGTTTCAGCGTGAACTCCCCGCCACCGGTATCGTCCACTTTCGCTGTTTTCACGCTGCCGCCCTGCACCAGTTGCACCACATCGTTTTTGGAGAGCGACAGGCTCGCGCCGGTGAACTTCAATTTATAATTCGTGCCTTCGGCCGTGACGGTTCCGGCCTGGAATTCGGAATAATTCGGCAGGTCCGTGTCCGTGCCCAGTTCCAGTCCGAGTTCCAGGATGAACGTGGGGAAGAGGCAGAACCAGAGAGGCCCCCACTTGGAATACTGGATGGTGTGGGCCAGTTCGTGGTCGATCAGGGATTGCCGGCGGTCGATCTCGGTGCTTTCGTCGACCGGCACCAGCAGCGAGCCCGGATGCAGGCGCGCGGATTTTGCGGCCACGTCGGAGCTGACAAAAGGCACGACCAGCAGTTCCTGATTGGCTCCGGTCGAGAGACCGGTGGTGTCGTCCGTGACCAGGATCGTGTCGCCTTCACGCACGAACCGCGTGGCGAACCCGGTTGCCGAGGGATTGAGTGACCCGATGTCCACGGGGTTGGTCATTCCCGGATTGGCGCTGAATGTGATTTCGCAATCCTGGTTGGCGTTGGTGACCACCGCGGGAAACGTTTTGTCTCCGCTGATGATTCCAACCACGCGGGTGTCCGGAAACGCGTTGGGCTGCCAGACGGAAAAGGTGATTTGATTGCTCGGGCTCGCGCCGACGCGTTTGCCCTCGCGCGCGAGCAGGGAATCTCCGGTGCCGGGGTCCGTGGGGACCAGGCGCTGCACCGTGATGGCGCTGGCGGCCGCGGTGATCACCGCCGTGCCGCCTTCGAGGGTCAGGGTCAGGCCCTGAACCTTGGAGACGCGGTACGCACTGCTCTGCGCGCCCGAATCGGTCCAGTTGACGAGGACGATCTCTCCCGTCTGGAAACGGGGAAACTGCATGTCCACGCCCGCCACCTGCGTTCCAAGAGTGAGGATGTCGTTGGCGACGCGGGTCGCCGTCCACACAAACCCGTCCGTTCCCAGCCGGACGGCGGTCAGGTTGTCCTCGTTGACATCGAGGTTGCGGTCAAAAGTCGGGGTCAGGCGGACTTTGTGCACCAGCAGGGGCTTGCTGCCGTTGGCGTCGGTTCCCAGCACCACTTCCCCCGGTTGCGGGTTGGCCGGATGCCGGCCCGCGCCGGACGGCGGCGCGGATGTGGTGAACTTGTCTCCGTTGATGGTCTGGTTCGAATACAGGGTGGACGCGGCGGTGAGCACCGGCGGGGTGCCGGAGTGGCTGACCAGTTGCAGCCTCAGGGCGGAAGCGTTGTCGACGATATTCGAAGGCCGGGCAACCAGGGAAGCGGCCTGCGTGATGGTCAGCCCCGTGATATCCGACGAACCGTCCTTTGTTTTATACCGTTCTACGGTCCAGGGACCGGGGCCGGTGATCGCCCGGTCCATGGCAACGGCATCGTAACCGGGCGCCGCGGTGACGCGCCGCACGGCGACGTTGCCTGAGGAGTCAAACCTGAGGACCACGGTGGAGGCGCTGCCGTCCGGGGCCTGGCCGGAAGCGGAAGGCGCGTAGGTGATTTGGGACGCCCCTTCCGGTGCGTCATCCCGTTGGCCGATCGAATTCAGGGCCACCAGCGATTGAAAATCGACGGGATCGTTGAGGGCGCTGGCGGTGGAAACGTTGGTGTCGACCTGGACGGTATCCGCCGAAGGGGAGCTCGTGACGCGCACCGGAATGGCCTGCCCGTTTCCACTGACGAGCCCCAGGCTGCCCACTGCCGGGGCCTTGCCCGCTGCAAACTCCAGGGTGTCGTTGCCCGTCCGTTTGGGTTTTTCAACCGTGCCGTTGATCAGGGTGCTGGAAATCTGGATCGGTTTGGTGAAGGTATTGGGCAAAGCGCGGTCCAGCGGCAGCCGGGCTTCCAGTTTTTCCACCCGGGCGACGGTGATGTCTCCGGTTCCATTATCCTTGAAATTGAGCAGGTCGTTTTTCGAATAGGGATGCGTTGCGCCCACTGCCGTGAAGGCGTTGGTCACGGCGGCCTCTGTAGCCCGGGTTTCGGAGGTGACCGGCGCGGGGTCCATCTGCCTCAGGGTGACGTTGTTGGGCCCGATCGAAGGCGCGTCGTCGTCCAGACGGATCAACCTCCGGCCCGAGTCGAGGGTGGACGACGCGACCTTGGTCAGCACCAGATCGTTTTGCGTGTCAGTCAGCAGGACCAGATCGCCTGCGGAAGGAGCGGTGGCGGAAAGCGGCAGGTTGACCACAGCCCGGCTCTGCAGAGTGCCCAGAGCGACATCGGCTCCCGGGACCAGTTCCGTCAGGGGGCACTCGATATTGCTGCTGTAGACCGGATTGATGACATTGAAATGGAATCCGCCTCTGGGAAATTTGGGAACCAGTGAGCCCGGCGCGGCCGGTTCGGCGGGGCCGCCATAACGGCTCCAGTCCATCGCCGCTCCGGTGCCGCCGCCTCCCACGAGAACAAAGGGTGGTTGCTCCTTCGGTTGCGCCAGTAAAAGGGTGCCATAGAGAGTGGGCTCGAACCGTTCCTTTGGATCGATCACCCGTCCTCTTTCCAGCAGGATGAAATCGTTGGCGGTCGCCCACACAATGTGCTGCGTGGTGAAAGCGCGGGAATCCCGGAGTCCCGTGGCGGCGTGGGTGCCGGAATTGACCAGGACGCCATCCCGCCGCAGGGCGAATGAACCCATGCGGTCGCTGGCTTTCAGTCCTTCCGAACTGCCGAACTCTCCGATTTGAAATCCGGTGAACAGGCTGGCCAGAAAGTTGATGGTCCAGTCGAGACCGAAAAAAGTCAGGATGTTGTTTTGCAGGGACCAGGTGATGTCACTGATGATCAGGCCGGCGGAAATGGCGCCGGAGGGGTCGGCGCGTCCAATGGGATCGTGACGGCAGACAGTGTAGTACCGGTTTTCCCCGTCCGGTTCGACCGGCAGGGGACCGGTCCATTCGCCGCCGGGTCCCCTGCGGGGATCGGCTGCGCTGCCGTCGTACGGGTCGGGTGAACAGAAGGCTCCGACTTTGGAATCGAGGACCCGCCAGGGGAGGTAGGCCAATCCGTTGTGCGTCAGCGCTCCAAACAGACCGGGCACTCCTTCGAGGTGGAGCAGGCTTTCGCCGAACGCATCGCGCGGGACGCGGGTGACGGCATCCGGCGTGATGACGCGGATCGGGGTGCCCGTGGGATCCAGGGAAAAAACCGCGCTTACGGGGGCGCCGATGGGGCCGTCAATGCGGGCGAAACAGCGGTAGCCCTCCCACAGGAAGATGTTTTTGATGCGTCCCTGCGGGTCCCGGATCGTCCACAGCCGTCCCAGAGTGTCGCGGTGAAACGTGTGCGCCGGAAGGGGTTTGACATCCTCCCTGGCCCCGAGCGCATTGTAGGAAAACTCGTGAGCCAGGCCGTCGCCCCGCCAGCCGAGGACGCGGCCGCGGTCGTCCAGGGCGATCTGTCTGCGGATGCCCGGGCCTTCGATCGAAACCAGGCCCTTGGGCTGATAGGTGTAAAACCATTCATGAGGGTTGGAAGAGAGTTTGTTTTCGCGGTCCATGCAGGCGACGACCCTTCCGCAATCGTCGCGGATGATGTCGACGCCGTCGATGAACACCGGACGTTTTTTGTCGTCCAGAAGGTAGTGTTCCTTCCATTTTCCGGCGTGTCCCGAGTAAACCCGGACAAACCCTTTTTCGATGCGGTTTTCCGTGAGTTCCCACTGTCCGCCATCGAACAGGATGGAATTGTTCGGATTCCGTTCCCAGTAAACGCGTCCTTCGCCGGCGATGACCTGGAGTTGATCGTTTTCAGCATCGTGTTGATAGACCAGCACCTGATCGGTTCCCGGGATCAGGAAAAACTTTTCTTTTATGGATACTGCGGTTTTGGCGAACGTTGTCATCCTGTCCCCACACTCGCGCTGACGCTGATGCTGGCGCTGGCGCCACCGGACTGGCTGGCGTATTTAATGGATTCGAGCAGTTTTTTGATCTCTGTTTGCAACGCCTCGATCGTATCCGTGACCGCGTCGCTCACAGCCGGGGCCAGACCGTTGATGGTCTCGATCATGGCGTGGACGTCAATTTCACGCAGTTCATTGCCGACCGTTTCCAGTGAAGCGCCGACGGAATTCAGCGCGTCCAGGGGTAGCAGTCCCGGCACGCGGTTGATCTGCGCCTGAATTCCGGAAAGGTCCGGCATGAAGCCGGCGGGATCGAGTGAGCGCACCTGCAGGGCCGTGGCGACCAGGAGTTCTGAAAATTCCTGCGCGAAAACCCGGGGGTGGTAGGCATTCAGGGAAGCGCGAATGGCGGCATGCACCTCCCCCAGTTCGTCCGCCAGACGGCTGGGATTCAGCAAGTCCAGCTCCTCCCGCAATACGTTGAGCACCTTGAGGTATTTGTGCGCCTGGGCTCCGGGGTTGAATGTTTTGATGAGCGTTTCCAGACGTGCAAACAAACTTTTCACTTCCGCTTCAACCGAGCCGATGGTGCTCATGGTTTTATTGACGATGTCGAGAACCAGTCCATCCAGTTCCGCGGCGATGGGTTCCGGATCGAGCGAGTCGAGCAGGGACTGCAGGTCGCTGCCGATATGGGTCAGGGCGCACGATTCCAGATTGGTGGCGATGATTTCGAGTTGATGGGCGACGCCTCCGGACAGCACGCGCGAGGTCCGTTTCGAGCATTTTTGAATGAGTTCCAGTTCCGGAGCCAGAGCCTCGCGCAGGGAACCGGGGCCGACGCTGCCCACTAGGGCGACCGAGGCGTTGAGGTCGAAATTCGATCCTCCCGCCGAAGCGGAAAACCCCGCCTTCAGGGCCAGCTGGGTTTCGAGTTGTTCGTGCGTCAATTGGATCAGGACGTCGTCGAGCGCCGATTCGATTTTATGATCGACCTCGATCACCGCTCCCTGCACCTTGCGGATGTTTTCCGCAAGCCCGCGGCACAGCTCCTGCAATTTCTGCAGGACGTCGCCCGCCGGTCCGGCTTCCAGTGCGCCCAGCGCCTCTTTCAGTTTCGCCGGCAGGAAGCCCATCATGCGGATCACATCGCCCGGCTTGACCTTGTCGAATCCGGGGGGGAGCGCCTGGTTCCCGTTTGCCGGGGCGGGCTGCTGGTCCCCTTCCACCCGTGGCGGCAGGGAGGCGTCCTTGCCGGCGAGCTGCTTCATCGGTTCGGCGGCGGCGCGCGCGGCGGTTTCACCGGCGGTCGACGCGATTTTCCCCACGCGGCTGTTGATGGTTTCCGCATCCGGGATGGGAATGCTTCCCAGAATCTTGTCGTACGCGTCGATCACGGGTTTCAATAAGATGCGGGGATGGATTCGGTCCAACTGGCCCAGGATTTTGTCGAACACTTCAGACGCCGGTTCCACCATGGACACCGGATCGATTTTCTCCAAAAGGGAGGCGACCTGGTCCAGTTGCGCGGAGACGCCCGAGGTCACGCCGGAGATATCGATGTTGTTCAGTTCCTGAAACAGCTTGTCGATTTCCTGGGTGAGTTCCTCGCCGACCTGCTTGGGAATGACGGAGGACACCACGTCCGCGATCGTTTCGAGACCGTCCGAAACGGTGACCCCGATTTCCTCCGGCAGTTTGATCTGTTCGGCCACGGCCTTTAGGGGATCGCCAATCGCCTTCTGCACATCGACAGACTCGACCGATTTGATCAACTGGTCGACCACCGGCCGCATCTCTTCGGGGATCGGCACGCTGGACAGCAGTTTCTCCGCTTCCTTACGAAACGACTCAAGCGTTTCGATGACTTCCTGCTTGGCCCCCTCGATATTGGCTTCCGCCAGGAGGGCCTGCGCCTCATCGACGGCCTCGCGGAAACTTTTCAGGCCGGTGATCGCCTGCCCCAGGATGGTGTTGACCTGATCGGCGATTTCATTGATGCGGGTGGTGATGTCTCCCAATGCGGCTTCCAGGCTGTCCAGCGCGGATTTGATCGCATTTTCAACTTCTCCCGTGGCGTTTCCCACCAGCGCCTGCAAGTCGAGTTTTTCGATGATTTCGGTGAGCTCGTCGATGCCGCCACGGATGCTTTTCGAAACCTGGTCGAGTTTGGCGCCGTTGATTTTTTCCGCCACCAGAAGGATCTGGCTGGTGATCAGGTTGCGGTATTTTCGTAGAGGAATTTCGCGGAGCAGGCCCCGGACCCAGTTTTCGAGCTTTATTGCCTGCTCGTCGAACAGGCCGCCGATTCTTTTCAGGGCTTCGGCTTCGACCTTGTCGAGCATGGCGCTCAACTCCGCCAGCCCTTGCTGCGGATCGACCGAATTCACCTGGGCCCTCACTTCCGCGATCATTTTGCGCCAGGTTTCCAGTTCCTCAATGGCCCCCGGTTTCAGGTTTTGAAACACGGAGGTGGCGGAGGCCACGGCCTGCAGTTTGTCTTCAATCCGGAGCGCTTCCAGTTTTTGCAGCATCGTTCTCAGGTCGCTGCCGATGTGCTGGATGGTGGATTGACGGACCTGCTGCAGTTCATTCAGGGCGGCCTGGACGGACGCCGCATTGCCCGCTTGCGCGGCGACCCGCACCTGCCCCAGTATCTGCACCATGCCGTTGATCCGGGCGGTCGGGATGCTGAAGTCCTGCAGTCCCTGCAGGACGGTGCCGATTTGACCGTGGACCTGTTCGAGAGTCTGTTGGGGAACCGGCAACAGGATTTTAATGCCCAACTCGGCAAGCGCCGAGGCGTCCTTGGGGATGCCGGATTCCACCACGTTGACGATGGCGCGGTAGCTGCTCAGGTTCTCCACCGTTTTCATGGCGTAATCGCCAATGGGGCCACCGGCTTTTTCAAACACCTTGCCGAGGGTGTCGTTGCCGGGAACCGAAATTTCGTTGAGGTCCCCGTTGAGGCCCCCGATCAATCCGGCCAGGATTTCCGCGCCATCCGCGACGGCTTTCAGTAAATCGGCGATGGGGATGTCGGTGACATTGACCTGGCCGGCGAGTTCCTGAATCGCTTTTGCCAGGGGTTCGATCATGTCCTCGGGTTTGATGTCGAGCGATGTCTGCAGGGAGGAGAGCGTTCCACCCAGAGACCCCATCATGGACGTGACCGCCCCCTCGTTGAGGATTTTCTGCAGGTCCGGGGTGTTGACGGCAAGGCTGACGCTGGCCTTTGCATCGACAATGGCCGAGAGGTCCAGCCCCTTCAGTTCAGAGATCAGGCTCATGACCGGTACCTCAGGGTGAGATTGGTTAAAACGACGTCCGTGAACTGGTCGGACTTCACCAGCGGAGGAGCGGATTGAAATGAGCCGGCCCCGAGTCCCATCGAGAGGTATTGCGTTTCCATGCCGGTGAATTCAACCGGGGTGGAGCCGATGTTCACCTTGTCTCCCGGTTGCGGGGAATGCGCGACCGCGACGCGGGTTATGGGCGCGCCGTTTTCGACCCAGTAGAAACGACCCCGGGTTGACTTCACTTCCAGCGCCACCGCCTGATCGATGGGGCCGTAGTCCGGCAGGTCGATCCAGACCAGATCCGACTTCCCGTTATTGGGTGTGACCGTAGCCGCGCCCCATTGATCGTTCAGGGGGGTCACGCCGCCGCCTTCCGAGAGGGCCATGAGACGGATGGAAAGCTCGGTTTCCTCCGGCGCGTGACCAAACAGACCGATGCGCTTGAGGGTTTCATCGAGAAACGCTTCGCGCGGCCATTCGCGGACCACCGGGTCGACGCCGACGACCGGTCCCTGAAAATATCCCAGGACTTCCGGAAGACTGTCGGACAACGGGTGCAGGCGCATGCCCTTGTGTTTCAGGGTCACGTCGGCGGTCACTTTAAAAGGCGCGGTGGAGGCCAGAACCGGATCGGGCAGGTCCAGCAGTTTGCCGCCGCCTTCAAGGGACAGTTTGACTTTTTCCTCAAACTTTCTGAGAACCTGGCCCTTGGTGTTCAATCCGTAATGGTACAGGTGCCCCTCCACCGAGGCTTTCAACGTGACATGGGTGGACAAAGGCGATCCGGACTCCAGCGCCTTGTTCAGCCCCTGGGTGACGGCCTGTTTCAAATCGATCGACGAGGCGTCCTTGTACGGACCGGGCAGGCCCCACACCGGCGAGTCTTCAAAGTTCAAAAGCTCCATGTCGGAAGGGTAGGGCGCGGCCCGCACGACAGCGGACGAAACCGAAAACTGGATCGGCGAAAACTCTTCCGGAACTCCGTTTTCCACCACCATCAGGCGTATTTTGCTGGCTTGCAGATCGGGCAGATACAAAACCGAATTGCTGAAAGCCCCTCCCGTCAGCAGGGGGGGGATCGCGCCGCGCGTCGACGTGGGGGGAACGCTCACCACGGGGGCTCCAAAGCGGTCGCCTTCCCAGAGGGCCACCGCGATTCGATACCCTCCGAGGTCGCTCTGGTTCCTGACCCGGGTGTATTCACCGTCGAAGTTGACTTCGAAATCGTTGAGCTTGATGGACCGCACCAGCCTCGGGGCAGGCAGGGTGATGTCGAGCTCCGTGGTTTCCGATTTCCCCGTGAATGAACCGAGTGACGGTCCCAGCGCCGTGTGGTTGGGGGACAGCGTCAGGCTGGCGCTTTCGAGTTCGACGGAAGTCGCGCCTGCGATGTTGGGCCAGTTGACATTCAACTGCAACCCGGAAGCATCGATTTTGACGGCCTGGGCGAACGCGAGCACGGCGCCCTGAAACCCCACGACGGTCCCCTTCTGGAGATTGTTCTGTAGTTCAGCAGAAACGATGGCAGCCATGGTCAGTTCCCGACTTGAATATTGAAACTCGCCAGTTCGATTCCGAGCCGTACCGGTGTGTTGCCGTTCATGATGATCGTGGTGACGATCACCCGTTCATTGGTGGCCGAGCCCGGTGGAGTGTACGAAAGCAGTGCGGAACCGTTGGACAGCGGTATCAGGCGGCTGTTGTCCGGCCCGGCATCGCCTCCCGCGAGGCTGCCCTGACCCGGGCTGCCATCGGCGGACAGCACCCGGACCGCAATGCTGCCGAAGGGCAGGGTGGAGGAACCGTTTCCCTGCAACACCATGGACCCGCTTGTGCCGACATTGAAGTTGAGTTGCACCGCGCTGCCACCGGCAACGATGGGCCCGTTGTGGGTCACCATGGACACCGGCAGGACAAACTGCCGGACGTGGGCCTGGGTGATCAGATCGCCCGACACGCCGGTCTGACCGATGGGCCAGAACCAGCCTTCGACCTCGAGGGCGATGTCCGGCGTGGGGTCGGTCTCCGGGTCGCGAACGCTTAAATCGGCTTCGACGATTTTTAAATAATTCAAAAGAAACCCCTGGTCCTGCTGCGAGGCCAGGGCGTTGGCGTTGCGGAAATCCGGCGTGTCCAGCAGGTACAGGAGCGCGTCGATGCCCTGCAACTGTTGTTGGCGTCCCTGGTTCCGCGCCGGGAACACCACGATGCCCACTTCTCCGCGCAGCCGGACAATCCGCAGGGGATCGGCCACTCCGGGAGCGGACTCCGAGCGGAACGCGCCGAAGTCCGGGGTTTGCAGCGCCATTTTCCCAACGGACACCACGATCTGGATTCCGTTGTCCCCGTTGTCATAAGGCGCCGTGTGCACCCGTCCCTGAAAAGGAGGGGCTAGCTGGCTGCCCAGAACCTGGGCGAAACGTTGTTCGAAATCACTAAGCATGGCACCCGGCTTCGATTATCTGGGATTGCGGATTGTGGTTGTTGTGCGTGTCGTTGTCGTCGTGGTGGGGCGGGAAACCGTCCCGGTCGTGGAACGGGAGACCGTTCCCGTGTTTGCCCGTTCCGTTTCGATGGATTCGATTTCCGTCCTGATCCTCGTGTTGAGGTTCGAAGTCGCCCGCGCCACTTCCTCCGCCACCAGCCCGTTCAAGCGGGAACTGTTGGTGACGAAACGTTTTTCGATCAAGGCTTCCATGTCCTCCTGGATAACCGTCATCTGGTTCTGGACGATGTCGTTGACGTCCGCGCGCAGTTCGTTCGTCTGCAATTTTGTCTCAACCCGGGCCGCTTCGCGGGCTGTTTTCGCGAGGCTGGCTTCCAGGTCGGTGATCTGCCTGTTCAGGCTCGCGGTCAAATCTTCGTTCAAGGAGTCCCGGAGCGAATTTGTCCGCGTGGTCAAGGAGTCGTTCAGCTTTTTCTCCATGTCCAGCAATTGAGTTGAAACGGTTTTCCGGGAAGCCGCGTCCGCCGCCAGCAGTTCGAGCCGCGTTTTTTCAATACGCGTCGCATTGGTTTTGGACAGTTCCAGGTTTTCGTCCGTCCGTGTGGACAACTCGGCGATTCTGGAGTCGGTTGCGCTCAACCTGCCGTCAAACTCTTTTAAGGAATCCTCCAGTCGTGTCGTGATTTCCGAGGAAATCCGTTTCTCGACATCCTGCCGAAAAGCGGAGAATTCCTTGTCGATGGAGTTGGATAAATTGCTCAGGTTGCTTTCGGATTCCTTTGTGATCTCAGCTTTCAATACACCCATCCTGCGGTCGATTTCGGTCTGCGTCTCCTGCTGCAGGGTGCTGCGCAGTTTCGCCGCCAGGTCGGACGTCGCGTTGTTGATTCGTGTGTCGATGCCAGCGTCGAGCGAATCGACCCGTTCCCTCAACTGGTCCAGGGATTCATTGCTGATGGGGTCCATGGCCTCGCTGGTCGCGAGCCGGGCCACTTCGCGGGACTCTTCGAGTATCGAACTCCGCAGGCCGCCTTCGACCTGGGTGCGGACCGTTTTCAAGGCTTCGTCCAGCTCATCTTCCGTCACCAGCGTGTTCTGCAATTGCACCAGCCGTCTTTCAAGATCATTCGCGTTGAAAACATTTCCCGCGCTGTTGGTGAGTGAGTCGCGCAGGGTTTCCACTCTTTCGACGCGGGTCAGGAGATCGGCAACGTTGATGATCTGGCCGTTTCTCACAACGGTCTGGCCGAACTCGATCGCACGTTTGACATCGACTTCGAGGGTCTGGAAGGTTTGCCGCAGGGCGGTCACATCGTCCCGGGCGTCCGCCATGCCGTCGATTTTCCGGGACACCCGGGTCATGTCCGACTCACGCATCAGGTCGCGGGTGGAGATTCCGCTCAGGTCCGATTTCAACTGGCTGAGCGAATCCCGCATCTGATCGAGTTGTTTGGACAGGGACTCGAGTTCGCGGCTCAACTTGAAAAGCTGGGATTCTCCGCCGGGATCGTTCAGGCCGCCTTCGAGGATCAGCCCGCGCAGTTTGCTGTCGAGCCAGCCCACGCCGACCTGGTCCGAATGATCGTGCTCGGGAACGACGTCGGTTCTGTCTTCAGCCAATACGGAACGCGCGACTTCGATGACGGAACCGACCAGTGAATTCCAGTGCGGCGCTTCAATCAACTCGCCCCGGTGCTTATCGGAGAGAGGTTCCAGGCGTTTTACCAGGGCTTCCAGTCGTTCCAACTGGGCTACAGTCGGCATATACTGTTTCTCCTAATTAAAAATTCCTAGCGTTGAGCCCAGGAAAATTTGGATTTTTTGCTTGTCGTGGTCGTTCGCATGTAAGTCTGCAATTCGTCTTCCGCTTTCACCTGCGTGCCCACATTGGCGTATTGCGTGGCCGCCAGCATTACGGATTGAACGACGGGTTCCTTCAAAAAGCTGTCGCCTTCGGCCCCCTGCGCCACGGCCAGTTCGTTCACTTCCTGGATGAAAGCGTTGCCGGCCCGTGACAACTTGCCGGTCCAGACCGGAGTCGGTTGCTGGATGGCTTCTTCCAGGTCGTCGATGCGCTGGGTCCACCGGTTCCTGATTTCGGTCGGGGCGCCGGCGCGGTCCAGGGTGTCGAGCAGGTTTCTCCGCAATTGCTGGCTTTCGATGTCGCGCCGCAACTCGAGCAGGCTGCGCCCGAACGATTCCGTGAAGCGGCGGATGTTGCCCTGAATCTCCGCCGTCTTCTCGGCAATTTCAGGATGGTCGTGGCCGATGGGAGAAACCAGTTGCGTCAATTCCAGCACGGCTCCGGCCAGGTCCGTCATGGCGCCCACCAGGGCGTTCCAGTCGGATGAACGGATCGTCTCGCCGGGGCTTTTGGTGCCCAGCGGCGACAGGGTCTCCTTGACGGTGGTGGCCGCTTGCTGGACGGGAGACAGGTCGGCATCCGGAATATCGCGGATGGGCGTGTCCCGGAACAATTCAGGCCGCACGACCACCGGCACGCGCGTCGGAAAAGGCTGGGGGAGCAGGCGGACGACCCGGCGGTCGATCGGCTCGATGAGGTTCGGGTGCCGCACCGAAATTTCATAGGGGCCCGGCTCCAGGTCCCGCATGATCAACTGGCCGTCCAGAAAAGGTTTTCGAACAAACCGGCTGCCCGTCGACTGGTTGACCAGGGTCACCTCGGCATCCCGGTTGGCTTGCGGAAATCCCTGCAGTTGTATGTTGAAAGCCGCTTTTAACGCCATGATTGTTCTCCTTCAATCGTAAAGATCAATGAAGATCTCCAAAGGGGAATTCCACTTCCCAGAATAAAGTCAATTCGTGATCGTCCTTTTTGTCGATGGGGGCAAAGGTGACCCGGTTGTACAGGACGTTGGCCGGCTCTCCCTCTCCTTCCGGCGCCTGTTGCGAAATCAATCCGGCTTCCCGCACCATGCCCACGGCGGCGTCCGAAGGCAGGGTCGCCCGCACCCGGACCTGCACCAGGCGCTTCACGGCATTGACTTCAAACTGGAAATTGTCCGTTGAGATGGGAGCCATGAGCTCGCCCGTCAGGGCCGGGTTCTCTCCCACCGGCTCATTGCGCAATTCAACAATGGAAATATCGTCCGGCGTTCCATCGTTGGTCCCCACTCCCATATGGGTGATCCGGCCGCCGCGTCCTGAAAAAAGTTCCGCAACCAGCATGGCGCCGGATTGCATCACGGTGTTTTTAGCGTGACGGCTCTCCAACAGCTTCCCGGACGCAATGTCGCGCAACTCCATATGAACTTGAGCTTTCATGATTCAATACCTTTCCCTAACGGAAAATTGAATTGTCAAAATCGGTGATGCCAAAGGCCCCTCCAGAATCGGGTAAGTCGTCGGATCCGACACTGCCCTGTTCCCGGATCGTCATGGGCAGGACCCGCGCCAGGCGCTCCCGGGCCCCTTGCACTTCCTTGTGGGAGCGCAGGCGAACGCTGGATTCGACTCCCGCGGCGGACAGCCGCCGGAGAGCTTCTTCCAGGGAACTCTGCAGCCGGTCCCGGTCGGCGAGGCTGTCTTCAAGGTCGCCGGTTTGATTCAGCATGGATTGTGCCGGCAGCTCCACCCGGAACGAAGCCGGGGCCGTTTCCACCCACAACATTTGCAGGGTCAGCGCGGCCTGCTGGATAAACAGGGAATGGTCGAACCGCGTTTCATCCCACACGCCCTGTTTGAGGCTCAGGTCCGCCAGCGCCAGCAGCGCCCGGTCGAGCCCGGGCACATCGTAGTGGGCGAGGGGCATGAACCAGAATTCGTTCGTCCCGCGTTCCAGCATCAAGGGCCGAGGGTCTCCTGCGGCGGGCACGGCGGTGTCGGCGTCGCCCGGCACCAGACCTTCAATAAAGCGCAGTTTGTCCGTGACGGTTTGCCCTTCAAGCTCGGCGTGCAGGGACAGGGAGTCGTCTTCGTTTCTTTCCGAATAGATCCACAACCGCTTGCCGGTGGGGATCGCGTCGAGAAACACGATGGCGTTGCCGGTGGTCACGTTCATCAGCATGGGCGCGTATTCGGGAGCGTCGCTGCCGAAAGCCGTGAGGATCAGGTCGATCGGGGTCGCGTCCAGGCCGTTGTTGGTCACCTTGAACGTGTCGAGAGGTGCCAGGCCGTTGGACCCGGGGCCGCGCATGTAACGGTAGACCGGAGGGTTTTCGATCATGCTGGGGACCGTGTCCGACGCAGTGGATGAAAACTCCGTGGCGGGTGGCGAGAGCTTGACGGCTTTCAGCCTTTGAAACCCTTCCAGGTACTGGTGCACAAACAGACGGATCCCCTCGCGGGTGACCGCGCCGGCTTTCAACCGTGCGTCCCGCAGGGAATGGGTCCAGAGCCGGTAGTCGCGGAAGGACTGCCAGTCTTCGACGGGTATGTCGAGGATGGCCCCGAGCTTGGAAGCGTCTTCCAGCGACACGCACTGGTTGAAAAAATGGGACCGCTGGATGTCGCGCATCTGCTGGTCCATTTCTTCCAGCGGCAGTGCCATCACGTCGAGCAAGCGCGCGAGGGCGGGGCCCTCCTTGTAAAGTTCCGGCAGGCGGTCGCGGAGGGTGTCGGCGTGTGCCATCAATTCCCTCCTTCCCGGACATCGAGGATGACGTCACGCAAATGCAGCGTTTCGTTCGGCTGCGGCGTGTATTCTCCCAACTGGTCCGCCAGTTGGATGAAGCGTCCCTGGCTTTCCACAATGGAGAGCGCCTCCGCGCGGATCAGGGTGAAGCGGGTGTCGTCGCGGATGGCCGCCGCCAGTGAATCGATGGAGTAAGGCGTCGCGGACGTGACCAGGGAATTCATATGGGCCTGGGCGGCCAGGCGAATGGTCTGTTCGAGTTCGGATTGCGTCACGCCGGGTTCCAGGTGAACCGGCAGCGTGAGGTCGACCTCGGCGGTCGTGGCCAGGGCCGAGCCGCCGGTGTCTTCTGTCTTGACCTGCAGGAACGAGAACGGACGCGTCAGGTCGATGGCGTGTCCTGTTGCCAGTTCCAGCTTGTCGACTTGAGGACCGCCGTCGGCGCTCAATTCGATTTTCGCGTCGACGATTCTCGAATCGGACATGACCGTGGCCACCATCTGGGCCTGCCGCGCAACACCGCCGGGCGACAGCTTGCCGAGAAATTCCGCCAGCCGCGCCTCGACGTCTTTTTTCAACGGCTCCAGGTCGGCATCCGGCACTCCGGTGCCCGCCAGTGTGATCTCGACCTGGACGGTGACCTTGGTTTTCGCCGCCTGACCCAGCAGCACCCGGATCCCCGCCGGGCGGAGTTCATCGATCCGGCGCTGGACCTGATCCTGCAGGGCGGGATCGGCGTTCTGCTCATAGACCACGTCGATTTTCACTTCCCCCGGCACGCCGTTCGGGAATTCCTGCAGGGCCACGTCCTGCACGCCTTCGATGGACAGGATGCCGAATTTCAGGGCGTCCAGGGTTCCGCGAATGGCCTTGTGCAGGGCGCCTCGTGCCCGGCGGCGCAGGCTTTCGTCCGTTTCCGGATCGCTGCGGGTCCAGGCTTCCGTGGGGTTGGTCACGCTGCCCACTCCGGCGATCATCATCTCAAGCCGGGTGAGGGCTCCGGCAGGTACCGCTTCCGTTTTGCTGTTGATGCCGACGGCGTTGATCTCGCGTGAAGATTCTCCCGGCTCGAGTATTAACGGCGCGACCGTCTGGTACAGGTTTTTTCCTTCCACATCGCTCATCCGCGTTCCCACGGGAATGGTGATGCGGCCCACCGTGCCCGTGGCGCGCACGAAACGGATTTTCGCCGTGGGAACGCCGGAGGGAATCCGCTTGACGCCGACCAGGGCAACGACCTTGTCGAGAGACTGGTTTTCCGCCGTTTCCAGGAAGGCGGATTTGTAAACCCGCTCCAGCAATTGTTCTTCCAGTGTCAATTCGACAGCAAGCGATTCGAGAATCGTCCGCACCACCGAGCCGACGTTGAGGTCGGTGACCGGCATCGGGTCGATGTTGACCGGGAAATAATTGACTGAAAGCTCGGAGCCCGGCAGGGGCCTGTTGCCGCCTTCGCGGAAACGGATGGCGTCGAACTCCTCGCCGCCGGTGCTGGAGATCAGTTCGAAATCGGCCGACGTGAACCGGAAGTCCCGGCCTTCGGTATCGTTTTCATCCCCGCTGCTCACCTTGCCCTGCAAATGCGAGACACGGCGCAGGGGCCGGTTGGCCAGTTCCTTGAGGATGATGGGACCTTCAACGCCCGGGACGGTGACGGTTTCCCTGACCGTTCCCTTGGTCAGAGAGGTCAGCAGGTCCCGGACAATAGCGGGGTAGTCCCTCGGTTTGAAATTCATAAGGCCACCGCAAAATTCAGGGTCACAGGTTCAGGATCCGTTTTGGGTTTGATTGCCAGGTTGAAACGCATTTCAGAAGGACCCTCACTTGGAATATCGAAAGAAAAGGAAACCGCCTTGTCTTCGACACGGGGTTCCTGCGCCACCGCCTCCAGAACATACGCCTTGCACAAGGCGCGGATGGCGGCTGTCTTGCGCCGCCCGATCAATTCAGACAACCGGGAACCGTATTCCGCGTGCCCCAGTTCCGCCAGCGACCCTTTTGGGGTCAGCAGCCTGAGGATCATGGCCTGGGCCAGCGTTTCCCGGCCGCTGATGGTCTGAAAATCGTAAGTGCCTTTTTGGCTCGATGAAAAAAAGCGGGAGTCCATCCGCAAGTCGAGCGGACTCGTGTCGTGCGCCGCCATGGCGGGCGGGCCGAGGACTACTTTCAGATCAGTTCCCAGTTCTTCGAATCGCACGATAACGTTCTCCTGATATCCTTATTGCCGCTAACCGGCAAACACCGTGCCCGCGGGACCGGTGATGGTGCCCACCGGCAGCGGGGCCGGGTCATTGCACGTTTCAACCCTATCGCCCACCCGGGCCAGCCCCTTGCCCCCGACATTGACCGTGAAACTGGCCATCACCACCTTCCCCTGATTGTTGGGCGGAGCCTGGAACGAGGCCCCGGGCGGCATGGGAATGTGCGGCGGATTGTTGAATGCGATGGAATCCAGCGTGGCCGCCGCCTGGCCGCCGATGTTGACCGTCGGAACCGTCGCCCCCATGATGGCGCCGGAAAAGACATGGGGAAGCGGCGTGGGGACCGGTCCCCCCGGGGTCGGCACCAGGACGATGTGCGTGTCCGTCGCCATCACCTGCGAATTCATTGTCGCGACCGGGTTGCCCATTTTGTTTTCCTCAAGCCAGGGTTGCGTTAATTGATATCGACCTTGCCGCCGCTGATTTTTACGGTGGCGGAGCCCTTGAGTTCCAGTTCGGTCGCCTCGATGACCAGCTTGTTGCTCGCCTTGATCGTCATTTCGCCGTTTGCGGACAGCTTCAAACTCGCCTGTCCGACGTCTACCGTGATTTCTTCCGAGCCCGTCGCGTCTACCGCAACCGTGGCGCCCTTGCTTTTCAGTTCAATCAGGCCATCGCTGATTTCGACCGTGGTGTCCGGGCCGACCTGCAGGTTCATGGTTGGAACACCGGAGTCGAGCAGCATCTTGAGTGCGGGATTCGAGTCTCCCGGCGGCAGCTCGACCACGATCTGCCCGGCTTCGTGCTGGGGCGGGGCCAGATCGCTGTGATACAACCGCCCGACCACCACCGGTCCGTGCAGGTCGCCTTCCGCAAACACAACGACCACCAGGTCGCCCACATCGGGCGTGGCCGCCAGCCCCAGGGCGCCGACCGCGATGGGGACTTTGGGAAGGATCAGCCCCCGGTCCCGCAGTTCGACGGTGACGGAATGGTCCGCCGTGCCCGCGGTCATGTTGAATACTTCTGTGACCAGCCCCACCGAAATCGTGGGCACGGCCTTGACCTCGTGCCGGGCAATGCGGGTGACAGCGTCGAACAACTGGTTGCTCATAACAATCCTCCGATCAGTCCCGCCGCGCTGGAGAGCAGTCCCGCCAGGTCGCCGCCTGCGTACACGCCGGAGAAGCGGGTCCGGCTTCCGGCGTTCATGTCGATGGAGTGGGTGACTTCCGTGATGAGCCAGGGGCCCTTCGACAAAGGGCCGGGCAAGTCCTGAATTTCAAGAACAGCGCCGGGGCGCAGCGTCGGCACCAGCCAGCAGTTTGCCTTCAATTGTTTGGTCCGGGAGTTGCGCCGGGTATTGATTTCGGTGTTGGCCTGCCGGACCAGGTCTCCGGTACGCAGGGCGGGCCTGGGGTCCCATAAATTGCCGGGAGAAGGATCGTCCCCCCCGCCCGTCAGGGGTTCCGTCGAATGACGGAACACGTTTGGGTCGGCGGCGGCGCCGGCCGGACCGTTGCCCACCAGGACACGGCTCGAAGGCACCGGGGTGTCCCGCATTTCGTATTCCAGGAATTCGCGGCCATAACGCAGAGCGCTGTCCGCCGGGCCCGGAGTCCGGGACAGGATCGACAGCTTGCCGTCTTCGTCGACCACGGCCATGCCGTTGCCTATCCGGGCCAGTTCTTTAATGTGTTCGGTGATGGTCCTCTGCTGGTGGCAGACATAATTGGGGAACTGGGTCGGGGCCGCCAGCGCAACGCGTCCCATGGAGACCCCCGCCTCGTTCGCCAGGGCCGTGATGGTGGCGCGAAGGGTTTGGGACTGGTACGTGGCCGAAGGCCGCAGACCGGCCAGTTTGGCGCCCGCATCGGCAATGGTCACCCGGGTTCCCGAAAACAGGCGCGTCACGGTTTCCACCTGGCCGGTCAGGATCTTGGTCGCGCCGTCTCCGATGTCCAGTTCCAGCGCCGCTTCGTCTCCCGGAGCCGCTTCCACCGGAACGTCCAGGGGAAAAACACAATGCGCGTGGTTGACCGCCGGCAGCACGCCCAGGTCGACGGAAAGCGAAGCCACGTGGGTGTCGTAGAGCAGGTTGCCCAGGGTGACGGAGATGGATTGTGCGGCAAGGCTCATCCGAACAGACCTCCCAAGGATTTGCCGGCTTCTCCAATTTTTTTGCCGACCGTGCCCACGTTGTCCGCTGCGTCCTGCAGGGGTTTGAAGTCGCCGGAGAACCCAAGGTCGCCGAGCCCCGCCAGGGCCTGCAAGCCTTCGATGGCGTCCATGGCGCCTTCAACGGCGCCCGCGATATCGTCCGCCAGCCCGGCAAGGTCGCCCATGAGGTCCGTGTCGAATCCGAGATCGCCCAGCCCGAAATCGTCGAGGCCGCCGAATCCGCTGAGCTCGGCAGGTGGAGGCAGGGGAGGGCTTTCCGCCAGTTGCAGTTCGTATCCCATTTGCCCCGGCTGCCCGGCGTACTCGACCGCGCGGAAATGCGTGACCACGACCTTCTGCAGGTCCAGCGCGGTGACGATGTCCGCCGCGAAGGTGAGTTCCTCACCGGAGGCGGCGGCTTCCTGCAGGGTGGCGAGGTCGTCGAGCTTCGTCTCGCCTTCGAGAATTCCCGCAATGTGAATTTTGTGGGACGGACGGTGCAAACGCTGTTGCACCTGGCCGCTCAACCCCGCCACGGACGTGGGAATGAACCCCGCGTCCAGCATGTGTTCCATGGACTGGATCGCCGTCAGGGGAATGTCGCCCAAAAGAGGAATGGGACGCTCGGTCGATGCGGTCATGGATCAATCCCCCTCAAGTCAGCTGTCCGGTGCAGGGCATCGGCGATGGTTTGGATGACATCCTGCTCCGGGGGAAGTCCGGGTTTGCCGCTGTTGCCTTTGAGGGCCGGTTCCTGAAAGGACTCGAGTTCGAAGCCGGCGCTTTGCCGGCGGGATTGCTGGATGCCGAACGGCGTGTCCAGGAACCGCCGGACAGGAGACGCTGTCTCGGCAGCCGCCAGAGGCTGAAAAAACGGGTCGCGTTGTGACGGGCTGTTGTCCCGCCAGGGGGAAGCAGGCGCGGTCGGCGAATACCCGGGGTCGTTCAGCGACGACAGCGAAGTATCGCTCAGGCCCAGAACATCCCAGTCGAGCGCCTCCGCTGCCGCTGGCAGCGGAGGGTTCAGGGAGCCCTGCGCATCGCCTTCCGGATTGTGTTGATCCAGGCCGCCTGCCTGCGCGCTTTGTTTTTTTTGCGCGGCAGCGGTTTCAAAAGGATCGGATTTTAAATTCGCAGCCGCCTCTGTTGAAACGGTTTCATCCTTTGACCCGGAACCGGTCGAAGACGAGGGACTGCCGGGGTTCGCGTCAGAGGTTGAAGGAACAGGAATTGCCGGTGAAGCCGGGTTTTGTTCTGAAGATTGTGAAACGGACGTGTCCGCTGCGGCGACGGCATTTTCCCGGGAATCAAATCCCGCTGCGGAATCCGGTGTTGCCGGCTGTGGGGAGTTCGACCCTCGCTCAGGAAAGTCAAAAGACCGGCCTGGCGCGTGTAGCGGCCGGGCAGGGTCTTTTTGACTGCGGCGCATTTCCGCAAGGGGCCTGCCTGCGGAATTGTTCCGGGCCAGTTCAAACACTTCCCGGTTGAGTATTGCGTGGTAACGGTCCAGCAAGTCCTGGGCCAGTTTCTGCACAATGTCTTCGAGGCTGCTTTCGTCCTTTGCGGCTGCGCCCGGTTGCAGGACAATGCGGTGCCAGCCATCGTCCGGCTGAGCCGCATCGTGAGCTTCCATCCATTTGGCGGCGAGTGCGTCGGCTTCCAGGGCGTTCTGACTTTCCAGTTCCCGGGGAGACCAGCCGAACTGGTGCGCCAGGATTCCCGCCTGTGTGGAAAACCCGGGCGCGCCGCTGCCGGCTCCGGAAAAGTGAAGGGCGAGAGCTTCCAGCACAAGCGGGGGCACCTGTGCGGTGCCCGGCTCGTCCAGGGCGGCTTCCTTGATCACAGCCGCCAGTTCCACGGGAACGCTGGAAGACTGCGCGGCCATTCTGACCAGACGATTGCGTTCGCCAAAACCAAGAAAGCGCAAAACAGGGCCGTTCGGGCCCTGAATTTGAATCCGGTCTTCGCTTCCGAGCAGATGGGCGTCCACTTCCAGGTCATTCCCAAATAGAACCTTGTTGCGGGCTATCTGGAAAATGATTGAAGCCACGGACTATCCCCTTTCTTCCCGAACCCGGGTAGCGGTGAAGCTGTAGACCGCTTCACCGTGGCCGCCAACAGACATCTCGAACGTCTTTTCCGTCAGCAGGCAATCATCGAAGCTGACCGTCATGGTGGTGTCGCCGTGACGGAGCTGGGATGAAATCTGGAACGTTTCGTTGCCGATACGTCCATCCAGGGCCGAGGTGGTCGAAGCGACGCGGATCCGGCCTTCAACCGCCTGGGGGCCGGAGATCACCCCGATGCGTTCCGCGCCACCCACTGCGTACAGGTTGCGGCGGACGGCCTGCTGCCGGTATTCGATCGATTGAACTCCCTCGACCGCTTCGCCATCCACCATCACCATGCTTTCATTTGCCGCGAATAATGTTGCCATTGTTTCCTCCTACGGATCAGTTCTTGACGCGGATCGTCGCGTAAATGTAGTCGATGGCCCGTACAGGTCGCACGGCGACGTCGATACGGACAATCCCCTGGGCAAAGTCCTGCTGGGTTGAGTACACGTCCACCAGAAAGGCCGGATCTTCCCCGTCGGTGGACGGCACCAGGGCACCGGCCCGTTCCATCCGGGTGAAGGTCGCGACGATCTGCTGGCGGAGGGCGATGCGCGCATTGTCGGTGTTGAGCTGACCGATGAAGTTTTCCGAAATGGCTTTCACTTCGCGAATCGCGCTGTCCGCCACACGGGTGACGGAGATCTGGTCGCCGGATGTGTCGAGCCCGCGCAGGACGATGACGCCGCGGCCGCGCCGCTGCTGCACCACCAGGACGTTGTGCGTCGGTCCCAGCAACCGGTTGAGCTGGCTGCCGGTGTACTCGGCGGGTTGGATGCCGAACAGGGGCACGGGTTTGAAGGTCGGTGAGTCCTGCGGATTCAACCGGGACACCAGACCCGCCACCGCGCCGTCGGCGCCCGACGGAGAAACCAGGACGAAACGCCGGTTGCGAACCGCTGCCGCGTGGTCGCGGATATTGTCCAGGCTGCCCTGGTCGGAACGCGTGACCGAACCGAAAGCGATCCGGGGCGAGCCTTGGTCCGTCTGGGCGACCGCATGCGCGCTGAGCAACTGGTGAACGCCCGAGCGGAACGCGGAGGTGCGCTGCGGTTCAACGGAAGCGAGCACCAGGTTGATGCGGGTGTCTTCTCCCAGGCGGTCAATAGCATCGCGGTACGCATTGTTGTTGGGGGAACTCGCGCCGGCCAGCGGGGTGGGCGCGGTCAGCGCGCTGGGCAACCGGTCGGCGCCGGAGAGTGAATTGGCCTGGATCACGTTGACGAACTGGCTGGAAGACAACAGCACGGCCGGAAGGAACTGGGCGGAATCCGGATCCATGGTCAGCCGTGTGAACTCTTCCTGCAGGGCTCCGTTGCGGAACACGCGGACTTCAATCCGGTCGGCGGCGGCTGCCGCGATGGTGACGCTCAGTCCCGCAGCGTCGGCCAGATCCGGGTCCGGTACAATGGAGAACAGGGTGTCGGTGGTCTGGTCCACGGGCACGTCCACCGGGGTGCCATCCGCTTGGACGGCGTACGTTCCCGCCGCGGGAACCGCGTTCTGCAGGCCGGGGTCGACCGCAACGACATAGACCGAGCGGCGGTTGATGGTATCGAAAAGATCGGACGGATCGCCGGAATTGACCAGCAGGTCGGGAAATTCCTCCACCGCTCTGCCGTTGAGCAGCAGCCGGATGGTCACGCGAACGGGATTGCTGTTCGAGTCGGTGACCGAGGTGACATCCACATGGATCGCCTCGGCCCATTCGCCGTTGGAGCGGGCGCGCAGGATGACCGCCGGATCGTTGTTGGCGTTGCGCAGGGTCAGGCTGGCGGCGCTGCCTCCAATGACCGGAGACACCACGATCTCTGCCGCCCCGTTGGCCAGGGCATGGACGATCTCCGGAGCGGACGCGATGGTCCCCGGCCCCAGAAGGCTGGCAATCTCAGCCGGTTTCGTGACTCCGATAAGTTTTATCGGATCGGGAGGCCGATCCACGATGGCCGCAACGCCGAGAATACCCGACGGTGCAGGCAAGGGGGGTAAAACGTCAAAACGGGCTTCGACACGGACACCGGGCACAACCAAAGTAGACATGGCATTCCCCTCTGCGTAATTTGAAAGGTGTGAATTTTCCGGGACGGTACCCTGATAATCCGTCCGAGTCAAGCGAATACGATACCGTCAAATCATAATTTTTTACCTGCTTAGTTAAAGTAATTGAATTTCCTTTGAATAGAAAAATAGCCTTTTAATTTTAATGATTTACGGATTTTCCGGGATTGCCGTAGAAACTGGGAATGAGGGGTGGTTGTTCTGCCGACAAATCTCCTAGGGCAATCTCTCTTTGTCTTTCGAACCCTTATTGGGGGGTGGCTCAATGGATGGGTTGGGGTGGTTTTGCCAGGTTCTCCGTGAACCGGCCGCTGGGTTTCTCCGGAGAAAAAATCCGCGGGCGCGGCCCGGCCTTCGGGCAGATTTGTATGGAAAACCGGTACAAAATCAGGGGGTTGAATTATATTGGAATGTCGATAAATTTAATCCCTGATACCCAATGTTTTTATGTAAAATGCCTGACAAAACTGACTGTTTTCTTTCCAGAGAGGAGCCTGTCATGAGTCTGGACGCTACCAGGATTCCAAGAAATGCGCGCATTGCCATCATCGGCGCCGGTCCGGCGGGTTTGTCCGCCGCCTGGTTTTTGGAAAAGCACGGATTCGAAAACGTCACCGTCCTGGAGAAGCTTGGGCGCGTTGGCGGACTTTGCAAGAGCATCACCATCAAGGGGATGTCGTATGACCTCGGCGCGAATTATCTGACCTGGGCCTATGAAGAAACCCTGAAGATTGCCGACGAGGTGGGCGCGGACACGTATAAGGAACTGCCCTACACCTCCATTGAAGTGAATGAGGAGGGCACGTCGGCCCGGTACCGCCCGATCGAAGAGGCGGTGCTCTACAACCCGCTCACGAAAAAGAAAATCCCGTTCTACAGTTTCATGTGGACTGCCATACGGTACTTTTTCATCCGGCTCGGGTTGAGCGATGTCATCGACTGCCCGGATTATCTGGCGAAGATCAACAAGCGCACGCATCCCGAGTTGTGCAAATCGTTCCGCGACTGGCTGGTCGACAACGACCTGGACGACCTCACCTCGCTGCTGGAGTTTCCCATCACCATCATGGGCTACGGACAGTTGCGCCACATCGCGACGCCTTACGCCCTGCGTTACATGTCGCCCAAAACATTTTTCCCCATGGTCGCGCCGCATATTCCGTTGATCGGTCCCATTCTGGAAATTTTTCTTCCCTGGCCCAGGCGTTTCATCACCGGGTTTCAACGCTTGTGGGAGCGCGTCGCGTGGCGCACAAACGTCCGGCAAAATATCAAAATCAAAAGTATCAAGCGGAATGAATCCGGCACGGACGCGCCGTTCGTCATCGACTTTGACTACCTCCAGCAGGAACTGAACACGGTGGAAGCCGCTCCGGGGACGATGCATTTCGATTATCTGGTCATGGCCTGCCCGTTGACACAGGATATCTACGACCAGTTGAACCTGAAGCGGACGCCGGGCGAAGCGATCTTCGACAGGATTCACGTGCACCCTTACTGCATGACAACGTACTGGGTGGACGACATGGACATGCCGCAACCCATCGCCCCCGTTTTGCCCTTGTCGCCGCTGGGAAAACCCTGGGCGGTGGCGCGCCAGTTTCAGCACAAAGGCAACAAATTCACCCAGTTTTATACGCGCACGCGGGAATCGCAAACGATTGAAGAGATGAACGAGGATGAACGGAACGTGAAGGAGGAAGTCAAAAAACTCATCGGCCTGCTGGGCGGGAAGATAGACGACACCCATTCACGTTGGCATTCCTATGACCGGTTCACTTATTTCCAGCATGTGGAAGTCGAGGATATTGCGGACGGTTTCTACGAGAAGCTGGCGGAGTTGCAGGGGAAGGACCGGACGTTTTACGTCGGCGGCGCGACGGATTTTGAACTGGTCGAGCCCATCGTTCAACACTCGAAGCACCTCGTCGAGAAACATTTTGTGGGAGACTGAGCCGGGTGATCTGAAAGGTCTCCGGTTGCCAGATTCCCTGATAGGAAGGAGACCTTTGTATAACCCTGAAAACTTTCGAACCGGGGCTAATCGGCAGGAAAAGCCAAGTATCGTCATCGCGAGCGAATGAAATGAGCGTGGCCCGGATATTCGCCCGAAGAATCCGTGCCCCGAAGGGGTAGATCCAGGCTGCTGGTGCCGTCCTTCGGCTTCGCTCAGGACAGGCTCTGCTATCGCTCCTCGCAATGACGTCCTGGGGATTTTGTTTTTGCTGCCAGGTTTGTCGCCGAACAGTCTCGGGTATTCGCTTTTGACTTTTGCAAAGGTCTCGATAGGAAGGGGCCTGACGGAGTATCTATTCCAGCGGCAATAGGACCTCCAGAGGGGAGGGGCCGTTAAAATCCGACAAGGCTAAAAAATAACTTGACTTATCCTACCAGTTATTATGAAATCGATTATCATTTTCTTATGTGTTGCCCTTTAATGTCCGTTTATCTTCATGCAATGAAGAGATTTTCAGGTCCCGGGCAATAACATCCAGTGCTATTTGAGAATAGAAAGCGGAGGTCGACCTCCGGGACTTTGCCGTGCAGGATACCCTACTGGTACAGACCTATCAGGAACTGGAGCAGGACATCGTCCGTTTCCTGACCCAGCGCCTCAAATGCAGGTCCACGGCAAAGGATCTCGCTCAGGAAACATTCCTGCGCCTGTCCCAGGTGGAAGACCCGGCATCCATCAAAAACACGCGGGCATATCTGTACCGTGTGGCTTCGAACCTGGCCACCGATTTCATCCGTGTGGAAAGCCGCCGGGCCGCGCTGCTCCGGGAAACCGTGTCCGATTGGAAAACGCACGGTATCGGCCCGGAACGGGAAGTCGCCGCCAAACTGGAACTGGATTATTTGCTTGAAGTGGTGACCGCGCTGCCCCCGCTCAGCCGCCGGATTTTTTATCTCAACCGGTTTGAAAACCTGCCGCAACGCCAGATCGCCCGCCGGCTCGGAGTCTCCACGACAACGGTGGAAAAGCATATCAAGAAAGTCCTGGAACTCCTCGCGCAGGCCCGGGACCGTTTCGAAACCCCAAACTTCTAGTCCACACTGGTAGGACATTCGACTCGTTCGGTCGTCTTATATTATAGTAAGCTCGGACCGGGGCTCATCCCCGGCCACCGGACACGCGACTGAATGAGCCGAAATGATCCAGGACCCTGACTCGAACAAATCCTCCACGTCTGTTTCCCGGCAAGCCCGAGACTGGGTGGTGCGTCTTGCTTCAGGCGAGATGTCCCCGAAGGAAAGCGACCGGTTCCAAAGCTGGCTGAACCGCCATCCGGACCACCGCGCCGCGTTTGAACGGGAACAGCAGTTCTGGCAACAGCTCGACCCCTTGAAAGCTGCTTTTGTCTCCCCGCCTCTTCCTCAAGAGAACTGTACAAACGCGGGGGGCGCGCCCCGCTTCCGGGGGCGGCGCGCAACCGGGTGGGGCCTGGGCTTCGCTGCCGCGGCCTGTCTCATGATCGCTGCGCTGGGAGGAGACCTGAAACTCATATTCCTCGCGGATCACCGCACCGCGGTCGGCGAGCAGGCCCGTGTCCCCCTGCCTGATGGATCTTCCGTACTGCTCAATACCGATTCGGCCATCACCGTTCGTTATGCGGCAGGGGAGCGGCACATTCAACTGTTGCGCGGTGAAGCGTTGTTCGAGGTGAAATCCAACCCTGAGCAGCCGTTCCGGGTTGCGGCAGGGGGCAGGGTCACCCAGGCGGTGGGCACCGCGTTCATTGTTTCGGGTTATTCCGATCGTATCACCGTCACGGTCACCTCCGGCACGGTGGCGGTGGGTTTGCCGGAAATCCTTCCCGTTTCAGGCAATGCCCCGCCGCACGCGGGCGCGGTCGAGGTGCATCAGGGCGAGCAGGTGACTTACCCGAGGGAGCAGACCCCGGGTTCGGTTCGCAAGGTCGACCTGAAACAGGTCGCTGCCTGGAGCGAGGGTAAAATCATTTTCGAAGGGCTTCCTTTCCCCAAAGCCCTGGAAGCCCTGGACCGTTACCACCCGGGCCGTATCCTGTTCCTCGGCGACGCGGAAAAAGCCCGGCAGGTCAGCGGAATCTTCAAGGTCGGACAGATCGACCAGGCATTGGACGCTCTGGCGGCAACGCAAAACCTTTCGGTCACGCGCATGAGCGATTACCTCGTCCTGGTTCACTGACGGGTTTCGCGCCTTCGTTTTTTTATCTTTCCTTACCTTCCAGAAAATCAGCCTCAATTCCTGAAGAACGCCGCTGAAAATTGACATCGGGGCGGGCAGGTCCTGGTCTTTCAGGGTGCGGGTTGCCTGAGCGAAGACTATCGAATCGTCGGGTTCTTCTGAAATTTGTTTCGGGGGTTGGGCAAGCCCTTCGGTCAATCGTCTTCTATATATACTCGAATGCCGTTCTTCGTCTTGGAGCGGCCGGACCCATCAACGGCAACACCTGTTCACGCACGTTATTGGAGGGATTGTATGACAATTGTTAAGGGACTGGGAACATCTGACACCACGAGCCGCACAGTGCGACGGCCTGCAACCGGTAGGAGGGTAGCCTTTTGGTTTGTAGCCACACTGGCGCTCTGCCTGACGGCGGTGCTGCCCGCCGCCGCCGAGAAGGCGCAGGCACGTGCGTTCGATCTGCCCTCTCAGCCGCTTCCTCAATCTCTCCGCGATTTTTCCGATCAATCGGGTTTCCAGATCGCCTACCCCACGGTGGACGTCACCGGGGTGGAATCCGCGACGGTCAAGGGCAGTTACACCGCGGAGGAGGCACTTGCGCACATGCTCCGGGGCACCGGCCTGGGATACCGGATGACCGGTGCCAACACGGCCACGCTGGAGAAACAATCGTTCCGGGGGCACAAAACCCTCAGTCTGGAGCCGGTTGAGGATGACGAAACGCCTCCGGACCTTCTGGCGCAGGCCCAGCGGACGGACAAGCCTGAAAAAGTTTCGGATACCGGCGCGAATAAAAAAGTGCACCAGATGAAGCCGGTGAAAGTGATCGCCGACCGGGAAAAAATCCGGCAAGGGGTCAACAGTTATTTCGTGCCGGACGCCAGCGCCTCCACCAAAACCAACACCCCGCTCATCGAAGCCCCGCAATCGATTTCGGTTGTGACAGGCCGGCAGATGCGGGACCAGAAGCCGATGAACCTGAACGAAGCCCTGCGTTACACTCCGGGCGTGCAAAGTGAGCCGTTTGGTTTCGAAACCCGGTTCACCAACCTGCGCATGCGCGGGTTCGATGCGACGACAACCGGCCTGTACCGCGATGGGCTCCAGTTGCGAAACCCGGCGTTCGCGATCGGTTACAGTCTGGAGCCTTATTCAGCCGAACGGATCGAAGTGCCGCGCGGCCCCGCTTCTGTTCTGTATGGGCAGGGGAATCCCGGTGGTCTGGTCAATTTCGTTTCCAAGCGCCCCACCCGGGAGCCCCTTCATGAGTTCATCTTCGAGCCGGGGAATTTTGATTTTTTCCAGGGCAAATTCGATATCAGCGACAAGGTCAGCGACCACGAAGAGTTGTCCTATCGTCTGACGGGTCTTTTCAGGGAAGCGGGCACGCAAGTGGATTTCGTCCGAAACGACCGCATTTTCATCGCCCCGGCGCTGACCTGGCAGCCTACCGACAATACGTCCCTGACGATTTTGACCAGCTTCATGCACGACGAGTTCGGCATTTCACAACGTCTTCCCGCCGCGGGCACCCTGTTGCCCAATCCCAACGGCATGATTCCGACCAACACGTATACCGGTGAAGACGGGACGGAAAAATACAAGCGGAGCGAATACAGCCTGGGGTACCTGCTGGAACATCGCTTCAATAACACCTGGACGGTGCGGCAAAACGTGCGTTTGAATTCCACCGATGTGGACGATGTCACGATTTACACAACCTCCCTGCTGCCGGACAATCGCACCATCACCCGGAACAGTTTTGGAAGCGACGGGATGCTGGATGCGATCGCCCTGGACAATCAGGTGCAGGCCAAATTTGCCACGGGTCCCTTGAACCACACCGTTCTGGTTGGGCTTGATTACCAGTACATCGAGGTTGGATCGATTCAGACATTTGGATTCGGCGCTTCCGCGCCGCCGAATATCGATATCTTCACGCCGGCCTACGGAACCCCGGTCCCGACGATTCCTCTCTTCCAAATGAGCGATACTTCGCAGGAACAGGTCGGCCTGTATTTCCAGGATCAGGTCAAGCTGTTGGACGACCGTTTGATCCTGCAGGTGGGCGGGCGTCATGACTGGACGGAGTCCAGCGTCAACACCCGGGTCAACGTGTTCACAGGTCCCAGTGTCGCGTTGCAGGATAACGACAAGTTCACGTTTCGCGGTGGAGCGGTTTACCGCTCGGAAATCGGACTGGCCCCGTACTTCAGTTATTCCCAGTCGTTCCTGCCTGTTGTGGGCGCCAATTTTGCCGGAAACCCCTTCAAGCCGGAAACCGGCGAACAATATGAGGTCGGCCTTAAATACCAGCCCCCGGGCTGGAACAGTTTTCTCACGTTCTCGTGGTTCGATATCGACCGTTCCAATGTCACCACAACGGATCCGGGCAATGTGGGATTTCAGGTGCAGACCGGGGAAGTGAACTCCCAGGGAATCGAACTGGAAGCGGTTTCAAACCTCGACTTCGGCCTGTCCCTGATCGGGTCTTATACCTATCTGGATGTGGAGATCACCTCCAGCAACAATCCCGGTGAAGTGGGTTCACCGCCTGCGCAGACTCCGGATCACATGGCGTCCTTATGGGCGGACTATACGGTTCAGAACGGGTTCCTCAAGGGCCTCGGCGTCGGCGGCGGCGTGCGCCATATCGGTTCCACGTTTGGAGACAACACCCGGACCCTGGAAGTGCCGAGTGTGACCCTCGGGGACGCGGTTGTGCATTACGACTGGCAGGGAATCCGGCTTGCCCTCAACGTGCAGAACGTTGCGGACACCACTTATGTGGCTTCCTGCTTCGCCGCCGGTCAGGATTTTTGTACTTATGGAGCCAAACGAACGATGAGGGCAACCGTGGGTTACCGTTGGTAGTCATGATCCGACCGGTTTTGACAGTGCTGCACCGCTGGGTGGGGCTGGCCATCGCCGTGTTCCTGGTTTTCTCCGGCCTCACCGGCGCGGTGATCTCCTGGGATCACGAACTCGACGACTGGCTCAATCCCCACCTGATGCACACGGACAGCACAGGGCCTGCCAGGGACTCCCTGGAGTTGGCCCGGGCGATCGAGGCGCGCGACCCGCGTGCCCGCGTCACCTTCGTCCCCCTGGTGCCCGAGGCGGGCGAGACGCTCGGCTTCGGCATCAGCCCCCGCGTCGATCCCGAAACCGGCCGCCTTTATGATCTCGGTTACAACCAGGTGTTCGTCGACCCGGTAACGGGCGAGGAACGGGGCCGCCGCGAATGGGGCGCCGCCTGGCCGGTGACGCAGGAGACGCTGATCTCCTTCCTCTACCGACTGCATTACGCCCTGCACATGCCGGAAATGTGGGGCACGGACCGCTGGGGCATCTGGCTGATGGGCATCGTGGCCCTCGTCTGGACGCTCGACTGTTTCGTCGGGTTCTACCTCACCCTGCCCCCGCGCAGGACTCCCGGAGGCGACAAGCCGTCTCAGGGGTTCTGGCAACGCTGGGTCCCGGCCTGGAAGATCAAGACCACCGGCACGGCGGGACGCATCAACTTCGATATCCACCGCGCTTTCGGACTGTGGACCTGGGGCCTGCTGTTCATGCTGGCCTTCACCGGTTTTTCCATGAACCTCTACCGCGAGGTGTTCTACCCGGTCATGTCTCAGGTCTCCAAAGTCACGCCGGACCCCTTCGACCTGCGCACACCGGCCCCCCTGCACGAACCGATCGCGCCGAAGCTGGATTTTGCCGCCATCATCCCCCGCGCCATGGAGGAGGCGGAAAGGCTGAAGTGGGCGGAGCCGCTGGGCGACATGTTCTACGCGCGGAGTTTCGGCATCTACGGGGTGCATTTCTTTCAACCCGGTGCGGACCACGGGGTCGGCGGCGCGGGACACGCCACCTTATATTTTGACGGTGTGGACGGGCGCTTCCTCGGTCAGAAAAAACCGTGGACGGGCACAATGGCGGACCTGTTCGTGCAGGCGCAGTTTCCCCTGCACTCGGGGCGGATTCTCGGCATCCCGGGACGCATCCTGGTGTCGGTCATGGGGCTGGTCACGGCCATCGTGACGATCACCGGAGTGATCATCTGGTGGAAGAAACGCGCCACCCAGGAGCGCCTGTCCAACACGGGCCAAAAAGACGAGGAACTGGAAAAAGCGCTTCATCAGGAATAACACGCGGTCTTACCGGCGGTGGTTCCCGGATACGTTGTCTTGCCTCCTCCTCGACACCCGGCAAACCACCGCCGGCCTCCTCCTTGCGGAGGGCCAACGTCTTAGCACCGTAAATCGCTTCAACGAGTGTTACTGCAGACTCTTTGCAGAGGGCCAACGGCTTGGCACCGTAAATTGCTCCAATGGGTTTTACTGCAGAATCCTGTAGGTCGTCACGCTGGCCCCGCGCTGAGCGGGCCTTGCGGAGGGCACCTTGCGGTGAGCAACGTCTTAACACCGTAAATCGCTTCAACGAGTGTTACTGCAGACTCTTTGCAGAGGGCCAACGGCTTGGCATCCTAAATTGCTTCAATGGGTTTTACTGCAGACTCCTTGCGGAGGGCTAACGTCGTCGTACCGGCCCCCGCTGATCGGCCCCACGCCGAAGGGTGCGGAGGAACGGTCTGGACTCCCGGGAGCCCCCCCGCTGCCGCGTTCCAGGCCGTCTCCTCCGGCTTTTGTATCACTCCTACCGCTGTGTCGCTCACAAAAATTCCTCAGTCTTCCTCCCTCTGCCCTCCAAGCGTCCCCTACAGTCCACAAATGCCCGCCTTCGCGGGGGAAACCGTCCCGGGCTCGGAGTTATCTGAAAGCCTGCCCGATGGCTTCCCCAATTTGCCTTGCAATGCGGTTTTTTTAACCGATATAATAAAAACACCTTATTTTATTGAGTCTATCGGGATCTTTAGATGTCAAAAAACAAATCCAAAAAAACCAAATCAGGGCAAAAACCGGATAAAAACTTGAAAGCCCTGTCCGCTTCGCTGGGAGCGGTCGCCGTGGCCATCGCAGGCTTCACCCTGCTTTCTGGAAAGAAGAAACCCTCAGGCCCCCCTGCGCCGGCCACCGGGAACCTGATCGAAACGCGGCCTGTTTTGAGTCATAAAATGTTCAGTGGCAAGGCCGCCGTTGCCTATAAAATTGCCGCCGAAATCCCCAAGGTCATCGACAGCCAGTTCTGCTATTGCTACTGCAAGCGCAATCACGGCCACAAAACCCTGTTGACCTGTTACACCAACAACCACGGTTCCAAGTGCGAAGTCTGCATGAACGAAGTGCTGTACGCTTACGAGATGTACAAGGACAAATACAGCCTGGACGATATCGTCCGCGAACTGGACCGCAAATTCTACCGCCCTTACCGCAGTCATAAACTCTAGAATCATTTATTTAAAGGAATTCTTTAATAAAGATGGATCACGCAATCGAAAAGAAACCGGTCTCGATATTTGTTCCTTATACCCTGCTGGCAGTCTCCCTGTTGTGGGTTTTCATCCAGTTTGTTCAACGGGTGGAGTTGGAGCCCGGAATGGTGGAATATCCCGAAGAGGCGTTCATCTCTCCGGCGTTTGAGTTGCCCACCCTGCACGGCGGTAAAATCCGCCTGTCCGATTACCGGGGCAAGGTGGTTTTCATCAATTTCTGGGCCACCTGGTGCGCCACCTGTGAGGTGGAGATGCCTTCCATGCAGAAACTCTACGACCGTTTCAAGGGCAAGGGTTTCGAGATGCTGACCATCAGCGTCGACAAGGACCCGGAAAAAATTCCGGAGTTCATGCAGAAATACAATCTCAACTTTCCCGTTCTGCTCGATCCCGAGGAGGAAATCGCCAAAAAGATCTACAAGACCACCGGCGTGCCGGAGACGTTTATCGTCGATCAACAGGGAATCATCCGGCACAAAGCGGTCGGTCCGCGCGACTGGGCGACGGATGAAATCATCCAGTCCTTTTCGATGCTGATCGGTGGAGAAATCTAGATGCGCCGGGCCGGTATCATTCTTCTGGGACTGCTGATCTCCGCAGGCCCGCTGTGGGCCCATGGCGGGCATGACGATGGCCCCTCCCTGACCAGCCCGGAGATTCCGGGCGGGCATTCCGGAGCGCACGGCTCCGAACACGAGGGCCATGCCGAAGAAGCGGAACCGGTCACCTACGGCATGGAAGAGATGGCCGAGCCTGCAGACGGCGTCACTTATGGAGTCGAACCTGCGGAGGCGGAGGGCGAAGGCACCTATGGGCTGGAACCTCCAGCGGAAGATCACGCCACGCACCAGGAAACGGCAGCCGGTCCTTCACTGTTTGAGGATCCATTAGGAAATATGGCTCCCGCGGCCCCGTCCTCCGAACCGGCAGGCGGGCACTCCATGGAAGGACATTCCATGGGAGAGCATGCGCAACACGTCGAGCCCGCATCCTTTAAAAGCGTGCCGGGCGATGCCCCGGGCCGTGGCATGGCCATGGGAATCACGGTATTCACGGGACTGGTATTCGGCTTGCTCTGCCTGGTCCGCCCCTTCGAAAAACAATGACCCATCCGGGTGAAACGGGGACCTCATGCCCAACGGCCTGATCGACACATTAAAGCAACGGTTGGGCTGGAGCGCGGTCACTTACGAGGTTCCGGAGCATTCGAACTCCCTGCCCTATTCCCTTGGCGGTCTCACGCTGGGCGCGTTTGCCGTTCTGGTGCTGAGCGGATTCCTGCTGGCGCAGTTTTATGTGCCCACGCCGGAACGGGCGAACGCCAGCGTGCAGTATCTTGTCGACCAGGTGTACCTGGGGTGGTTCCTGCGCGGCGTGCATTTCTGGGCGGCGGACGTTCTTTCCATCACCATGGTCCTGCACATGGTGCGCGTGTTCCTGACCGCGGGCTACAAGAAGCCAAGAGAGGTCAACTGGCTCATCGGCGTCGTTCTCTTGGCGCTGATGTCCGGCCTGCTGTTCACCGGCACCGTTCTCAAATGGGACCAGGAAGCCTACGAGGCGCTGGCGCATTTTCTCTGGGTGGCCGACAAGGTCGGCCCGCTGGGGCTGCCGATGACCGAAGCCTTTGCCCAGGGAGTGCCGCTTCTGTCGCGCATCTACATGTGGCACATCTCGTTGTTGCCCCTGATTTCCGGCGCCTTCATCGGCCTGCATCTTTTTTACATCAAATACCACAAGCTGTCGCCCAAACCGGGCATGCAAGAGGGCGAAGGGAAGTCCATTCACTTTTACCAGCACCTGGCCTACCTCAAGCGGTCCGGCGTTGGCGTGTTTGCCCTCATCTGCCTGCTGGCTCTCCTGGTGGCCCCGCCGCTCGGGGAAGAACCCGTCATGGGGATGGAAGTCACCAAACCGCCGTGGCAGTTTGTCTGGATTTACGCTCTTGAAAACCTGTGGGTGCCTTTCCTGATCGTCGCCCCGCCGATCCTGCTTTTGATGCTGGCCGCCGTTCCTTTCGTCGACCGTTCCCCGGAGCGGGACTGGCGGAAAAGGCCGGTGGCCACGACCCTCCTGGTGGTGACGCTGGTGGTGTTTTTCAGCCTGATTGTCTGGGGCTCGGTCACCACCATGACTCACAGCATGTGACGCGATGCTGACCCTGGAATTGATGACCAAAAAGGAATGTTCTCTTTGCGACGATGCCAAGGTGATCCTGGCCCGCGTGTTGAAGGACTTTCCGGCCCGTCTCAAATTCACCGACATCGAACTGGACGAGACCCTGATGGAACGGTACCGCGAGAAAATTCCCGTATTGCTGATTGAAGGAAAGGAGAGTTTCGTATACAAGGTGCACGAGGTCACCCTGAGGCGCAAACTGGAACTGACCTTGAAAGAGGCGGCAGGCTAGATCTTCCGGTTTTCAATGCCCCGCCTCTCGATCAGTTCCTTGAGATGGACGATGAACGCGGGGTTCTTGTTTACGGCAAACTGGAAACTGGATTTAAACAGGACAAAACATTCGGATTTTTCCAAAGCGACCGCGGTGGCCATGCGGGGACGAAACGTGGCCAGGGACATCTCACCGAAAATCTCCCCGGCTTTTATAATACTGATCACATGTTTCCGGCCAAACCATTTCTTGAGCGCGATCTGGATTTTCCCCTTGAACAGGATGAACATGGCCGTCCCATCGTCCCCCTCGCTGAAAATCACTTTTCCCTTTGGAATATTCACCTTGTGCATCTGACTGATCAGGGTGTCCATCTCAGAAACCGTGAGAAAGGTGAACATTTCAACCTCTTTCAAGGCCTGCATGAGAAAAGAAACTTCCTGCTGGGTGAGTTTATCCGCCATATTCTTTTATAATGGGGCTCGGTGTTATCACGATTATCAAAATCAGGGAAAATTATTCTAAACCAAATTTATACAGGCGAAAATCAAAATGGTTGAAAAAACTGCCCTCTCCGACGCGGAATTGGTTTCAAAACTGGCCGAAATGGCCCCGGAATGGAAAACGGACCGGAATGAAAAAGGGATGCCTTTCATTTACCGGGTCCACCACGCTCCTTCTTTTATGGAAGGAATTGAATTTGTGCACAAGGTGGCTCGGATAGCGGAAGAGGAAAACCACCATCCGGACATCCTCATCCATTACAAAAGGATCACCGTGCGCTACTGGACCCACACCGCTTCCGGGGTCACCCTGGCGGATGTGCAGATGGCGCAAAAGATCGACACCCTTTTTTAAACGCCTCCCTTTTCACTGACTCCATCCCGGAACCCGGATAATGTCCTCAGCCACAACCGACAAACTTGAGTCCAGGGCCTCTACCCTGTCGCTGAAGAAGAAACTGCTGTTCAGCCTGATCCCGATCCTCCTCTTTCTGGGGGGCCTGGAGGGAATCCTGCGCGTAACGGTCGGCCTCAAGCAACTGCGCTACAAATGCCACTACCCCCTGCTGGACAACCAGTACTGTCCCAACGTGGTGGCGGTCAAGGACACCAACGGGGAAACCATCCACACCAATTCGGACGGACTCCTCGATCGTGAATACGACAAGACGCCGCTTGCGGGAACCTTTCGCGTCGCCGTGCTGGGAGATTCCTTCACCGCCGGGGAGGAGGTCAAGGACGGACACGAGTTTCATGCGCTGTGGGAGGAGGAACTGACCCGCCGGTTCCAGCACCCGGTGGAGTTTATCAATTTCGGCGTGGGCGGTATCGGCCCCTGGAAAGAATTGCAAACCTACCACCTGCGCGCGCGCGAATACAAACCGGACCTCACCGTTCTCGCGATGTACTGGGAAAACGATTTCGACAATTCCTATTCCAAGTTCATGCGCGGCGAACCCAATCCGTTAAAAGACGAATACCCGGTCGAGTCGTTCCTCGAACAGGCGCAGGTCATCCGCAAGAGTTTCAATCAATGGCTGTGGAACAACGTCTCGCTTTACCAGTTCACCCACACCCGCTACCACATGCTCGAACACCAGTTCCACCAGTGGTTTCGTCCCGAATGGCGCGAGGTGCCGGATCAGGTTCGCCCGGCTCCCGAAACCCCGTCGCCAACGGCGCAGCCCGTATCGCTCGAGGACATCGACAACGACCTGATCAAAAAATACCCGCCCCTGCCCGGCATTCCACCCAAATCCCGACCAAAGGACAACCTGGAGACGTCACTGGACGACCCCTGGTTTTTCGATTCGGACGCCTGGGACCTGATCCGCAAACTGCTGCTGAAACTCAAACAGGAAGTGGAAGCGGACGGGGGGCGGCTGGTCGTCATGCATTTTCTGGCCGAATACCAGTACCGCGAACGGCACGACATGCCGATGGATGAGTTCAACGATTTTCTGAAAAAAAACGGCATCGGGGTGATCGACCCGAACCCTGTATTTCTGAAAATGTCCGCCGACGAACTGCACGCCCAATATGTCCCGGGCGATATTCATTTCAACGAAGCGGGCAACAAGAAACTGGCCGACTTTTCCATGGACTACCTGGAACAGTTCATCCGCAAAATGAAACAGGAAAAAGCGTCCGGCCAATAAACCGTCTGCCTGAGTCCCAATGGCCATCCGGGAAAAAATCAAATCCGGCTTCCCCGGGCTTTACCGGCTCCTGCTCCGGCTTTACCGGGTCACGCCGCTTTACAACGCCGGGTTGAAGCGGGATATGGCAACAAGGCGGCGGCGGGAAGCGATATTTTTAAAAGAATTGTTTGCGTCCCCGCCCTCCGTTTGTGCCGGCCCTTTTGCCGGCCTGCACTACCTGGAAGAAGCCAGCGGCAGCGTGCTCCTGCCCAAGCTTCTGGGAACTTACGAAGCGGCTCTCCACCCCTGGATCGCCGAAGCTCAACGGTCCGGTTACGAAACCCTGCTGGATGTCGGATGCGCGGAAGGGTATTACGCCGTGGGGTTCGCCGCGACCTGCCCGGCACTCCGCGTGCTGGCCTACGACCTCAACCCCTCCGCCCGCTCCTTGTCCCAGAGGATGGCGGAGGCCAACGGCGTTGCGGACCGGATCACGATCCGGGAACAGTGCGACGCGGCGGCGATTAAAACGGAAGCAAACGGCAAGACCCTCGTCATCTGCGACATCGAAGGCGCGGAATACGGCCTGCTGGACCCGGAAAAAATTCCGGCGCTGCTGCGGCTGGACATCATCGTGGAGGCGCACGACCATCTGAATCCGGACATCACCCCCACCCTGTTGCAACGCTTCCGGGACACCCACGAAATGGACACCGTGTCCGCCGCCGCTCCTTCACAGGACTTCCTGAAACCCATCGCCCACCTGCCCAAAGAGGATCAACAGTTCATACTGGACGAACAACGGACACCGGAGATGGTCTGGCACCGGTTTCGCGTTCGCGCCTGACGCCTCCTGCGTGGGGAGGTTGATCACTCCGGCGGACACTCTTCTTTCAAAATATCGTCCAGCGACTGCCGCCGGCGTGCGAGCAGCGTCTGGTCGCCGTCGACGACCACTTCCGGCAACAGGGGTTGGGTGTTGTAGTTGGAAGACATCACATGCCCGTACGCGCCCGCGCCGCCCACCACGATCAGGTCTCCGGCTGACGGCAAGGGAAGCTTGCGCGGAACGGGTTCCTCGTTTTCCTGGGTCAACACGTCCCCCGATTCGCAGACCGGACCGGCGATGATCAGGTCCTGCTCCGGGCCGAGGCTGCCGCCCACAAACGTGATGGGGTGGTAGGAGCCGTAAGCCATCGGCCGGAGAAGATGACAAAAGCCGATGTTGGTGAGCACGTAGTCGAGCCGCTTGCCGGATTCATCAAACGTGTGGTTGAGGGCGCGCACCTCGCCGATGAGGTATCCGCATCCCGCGACGAACCGCCTGCCGGGTTCGATTTCACAGGTGATGGGCCGGCCAAAATGTTTTTCAAGAACGTTGATCCTTTCTTCCAGGATCGGCCTGTATTCGGAGATATCGGCCTGCGGCTGGTCCGTCCGGTACTGGTAGGGCAACCCGCCGCCGAAGTTGACGATCTTGACATCGGGGAATTCCTTCGCGTATTCCACCAGCTTGCCGGTGATGCGCTTGAGATGCTCCATGTCGCCGCCAGACCCGATGTGGATGTGCACGCCGGTGATTTTCAGGCCGTACTGCCCGCAGATCCGGTGCACTTCCGCCAGGTTCTGGTACCAGATGCCGTGCTTGCTGTAGGGACCGCCGGTATTGGTTTTCTTCGAATGCCCCGCGCCTTCGCCCGGGTTGATGCGGATGGACACCCCGGCCCGCCCCCGGCCCAGCTTCTGATACGTCCGGCCGTATTCCTCCAGCATTCCCAGCGTGCCGCAGTTCGTGAAAACGTCGTTTTCGAGACAATAGTCCGCCTCGCCGGAATTGAAAAACACGTCGCTGGTGAAGCAGATATCGTCCATCTTGAATCCCGCCCGCAGGGCCCGCTTCACCTCCATCACGCTGACGGCGTCGATTTTGATTCCCTGGTCCCGCATTTCCTGCAAAATGCGCCAGTTGGAACTGGCCTTCATCGCATAGCGGACCACCGGCGCCAGGGGTTTGATCTCGGCGATAAATTCACGCAACACGGCCAGGCTGTAGACATAAACGGGGGTGCCATATTCCCGCGCCAGGTGCTCGACATCCACTTGTTCGATCTTCATCTTCTCTCCCGGAATATGCGCCGCGCTCGCCTGATCCGGGCTCTCCGGACCGGTCAATCGCGGATTGACAAAAAAGCGTTTGAATTGTCCCGGTTTTAGTTTGACTTTTCAAGCAGTTCCTTATTAAATCTCATAATTACCCGAATAAATCGAATCAACCCTTGTGGACCCATGCAGGTGACAGGCGCTATGGAAAAGTGGACAATTGAAAAATCCCGGGAATTGTACAACATCGACGGCTGGGGTGCGGGCTACTTCGGCATCAATCCGGAAGGACACCTCTACGTCAAACCCGACAAATCCCGCAAACACTCTATCGACCTCAAGTCCCTCGTGGACGACATCCAGTCGCGCGGCTACGCCCTGCCCGCGCTCATCCGCTTTTCGGACATCCTGAAGTCGAGCATCGAGCAATTGTCCAGCGCCTTCGAAAAGGCCATTGCCGAACACAACTACACGGGCAGCTACCACGGCGTCTACCCGATCAAGGTCAACCAGCAGCGGCAGGTGGTGGAGGAAATCGTCCGGTTCGGACGCGAACACAACTTCGGCCTGGAAGCGGGATCGAAACCCGAATTGCAGACCATCCTCGCCATCATGGACAACCCCAAGGCACTCCTGATCTGCAACGGCTACAAGGATGAAACCTTCATCCGCATGGCGCTGATGGGACAGAAGCTGGGCAAGAAGGTGTTCATCGTCGTCGAACGCCTCAACGAACTCAACATCATCGCCCAGGTGGCGCAGGAGTTGAATGTCAAACCGAACATCGGCCTCAGGATCAAGCTGGTCTCCTCCGGCTCCGGACGCTGGGCGGCTTCGGGCGGGGAGCATTCCAAGTTCGGCCTGGGCCCTCAGGAAATCGTCAAGGCGATCGAAATCGCGCGGGAACAGAACCTGCTCGAATGCATCCAGCTCATCCATTTCCACCTGGGCAGCCAGATCACGAACATCCGCAAGATCAAGCGCAGCCTGAACGAGATCGGCCGGTTCTATTCCGAACTGTACAAAATGGGTTGCGGCATCCAGTACATCGACGTGGGCGGCGGGCTGGGTGTCGACTACGACGGCACGCGGTCGACCTTCTCCTCCAGCACCAACTACACGGTGCAGGAGTACGCCAACGACGTGGTCTACCACCTGTGGGAGATGTGTGAACAGGAAGAACTGCCGCACCCCAACCTGATCTCCGAATCAGGACGAGCGCTCACGGCGCACCACGCCATTCTGGTATTCAATGTGCTCGACGTCTCCACCTTCCCGGAATGGGACGACAGTATCGAAATCGGCGAGGAAGCGCCCTCGGTGGTGCAGGAACTCCACTACGTGCTGGAACAGGCGTCCAATAAGAACCTGACCGAGTCCTGGCACGACGCCATCGACCTCAAGGAGCAGGCGCAGAACCAGTTCCTGATGGGAATCATCACCCTGCCGGACAAGGCCCTGTGCGACCGTATCTTCTGGGGCATCAGCCGCAAGGTGCAGGAGCTCTCCGCACGGCTCAAGTACCTGCCGGAAGAACTCAAAAACCTGCGGCAAAACCTGGCCGACAAGTATTTCTGCAACTTCTCGGTGTTTCAGTCCGTGCCGGACTCCTGGGCCATCGACCAGGTGTTCCCCATCGTTCCCCTCCAGAGGCTCAACGAAAAGCCCACGCGGGACGCACAGTTGATGGACCTCACCTGCGACTCCGACGGCATCATCGACGAGTTCATCGGCAACCGCAACACGGAAAAAACCATGCCGGTGCACGCCATCCATCCGGGCGACCCCTATCGTATCGGCATCTTCCTCACCGGCGCGTACCAGGAAATCCTGGGCGACCTGCACAACCTGTTCGGCGACACCAACGCATTTCATGTTTCATTGAAGGAAGACGGCACCTGGAATTACGAACAAATCATCGAAGGGGAAGACGTCGCGGACGTGCTCAACTACGTTTCGTTCCGGGCGGACGAACTGGCGGGACGCATGGCGGGCTTTCTCATCCACGCGGTGCAAAACGGATCGATCAGCCAGGCTGAAGCCGACTGGTTCCTGCAGTTTTACCGCGAATCACTCGCGGGCTACACCTACCTCATCAAACCGACCCAGGGCTGACCCACTCGCCGTGGGGTGCTTGCGCACGGCCGCGCAAGGGCGCGGGTCCAACGAAAACCAAAACAAAGAACAAAAGTAAAGGCGAGATTCTTCGTCGCCGGTATCCCGGCTCCTCTGAATGACGTTTCAGGGGTTTTTCCTTTTACCCTATTGGTTATTGAGCTACCGACCGCAAGGATTCTGCAGAAAAACCTGTCGAAGAAATTTTTCGCGTCAAGAAGCTGCCCCTGCGGCGAGCAGTCGAAGGAATTTTTCGTGACAAGGCGCCGCCGACCACAAGATCCTAGGCCCGGCTGTGGCCGCGTTTGAGGACTTCGATCATCTGATCGTGCACCACCGCGTTGGTGGCGAGGATTTCGCGGTCTCCCATCGTAAACGGTTCACCGTCGAATCGCGTCACCCGTCCCCCCGCCTCTTCCAGCAGTAACCAGCCCGCCGCGTAATCCCACGGGTGCAGGTTGAGTTCCCAGAACCCCTCGAACCGGCCACAGGCGACATAGCATAAATCCATCGCAGCGGAGCCGGGGCGGCGCACCGCCTGACATTCGCCGGAAAAATTGGCGAAGTGGTCGAGGTTATTGTGCTCCGTTTCGGCAATGTTGTAGGCGAAGCCAGTCACCAGCATGCTGCGCAGCAGCGTGTCAATTGTGGAGACGCGGATCGGCTCGCCGTTCAGGGTCGCGCCCTTGCCGCGCTCGGCGACGAACAATTCGTCCAGGTTCGGGTTGTAGATCACCCCCACCTGCACCTGCCCATCGCGCTCCAGCGCGATGGAAACGCAGTAACAGGGATACCCGTGCGCGTAATTGACTGTGCCGTCCAGCGGGTCGATCACCCAGCGCCAGGCGTTTTTCTGGCTGGACTGGCCGGACTCCTCCGCCAGAATCTCGTGATCCGGGAAATGCCCGCGAATCTGTTTGATGATCTCCTGCTCGCAGAGCAGGTCGACCTCGGTGACGGGGTTGATGTCGCCCTTGTACTCGATACGGGCGATGCGGTTGGTGTGGTCTTTCTGGATCTGCCCGGCGGTGCGGGCGGCGGAGATGGCGACGTCAAGCGGTTGGGTCATTCAATCCAGCCCCCGCCGGCGATGCAATCGTCCCGGTAAAACACCGCCGCCTGACCGGGGGTGATGGCGGGCTGGGGATATTCGAGCGCCACGCTGGCGCGGCCGCCGGGCATGGGCGTGACCCATCCGGGCACGGCCTGATGCCGGTAACGGATCTGCACCTCGGCCTCGAACGGCTCGCAGAAGTCGAGACTCCAGGTGACGTCGCCGACGGTGAACTCGTCGCGGAAGAGATCGCCCTTCGGTCCCACCACCACGCGATTCTGCGCCGGGTCGATGGCGGTGACGTAATACGGCTCCGACAAACCGCCGAGGTTGAGTCCCTTGCGCTGACCAATGGTGTAACCGGGGTAGCCGCGGTGCGTGCCCAGCACCTCGCCCTCGCGGGTGACGATGTCCCCCGGCTGGAAAACGGTCTCCTCGACATAGCCTTCGATGAACCCGGCGTAATTGTTGTCCGGGATGAAACAGATCTCGTGCGACTCCGCCTTGCCGGCGACGTTGAGTTCGAGGTCTCCTGCCAGGCGGCGCACTTCGGCTTTATCGATCTCGCCCAGGGGAAACAGGATACGCGCCAGTTGTTCCTGCGACAGGTCGAACAGGAAATAGCTCTGGTCCTTGTTGCGGTCTTCCCCGCGCTTGACGGTGTAGCGGCCGGAGGCGTCCTGCACGATCGAGGCGTAGTGGCCGGTGGCGATGTAGTCGTAGCCGTATTCCTCTGCCCGGCGCATGAGTTCGTCGAACTTCAGCTTCTTATTGCAGGCGGTGCAGGGAATCGGCGTGCGCCCTTCCAGGTATTCGCCGACGAAATAGTCGACCACCTTCTCCTTGAACTGTTCCTCCATATTGAGGATGTAGAAGGGGATGCCAATACGGTCGGCGACGCGGCGGGCGTCCGCCAGGTCGTCCAGAGAACAGCAGGTGCCGAACCGGTGGTCCGTGTCCCAACTGTAGTTCCAGAGCTGGAGCGAGATGCCGATGACCTCGTGCCCCTGATTCTTCAGCATGGCGGCGGCGACGGAGCTGTCCACCCCGCCGCTCATGGCCACGACGATTTTGTTGTGTCCGTTGTCTGTCATGTTTCCGTTGGGTTGATGTCCTCTTCCAGACCGTAAAACGAAAGGGAGGTGTCTCCCATCCGCCTGAGGTCGAATCGGATCAGTCTACCATAACTGTCTTCCAACACGGCCTTGTGGAAGTGCTCGGCCAGCACCCAGGAGCCGGAATGCACAACCGGAGACTCCGCCAAAGCTTTCAGGGTGGGCTCGTACAGCCCCGCGTCGAAAGGGGGATCGACGTAGACCAGATCGAACGCCGCCGCCTGCCGGGCCAGCGTCCCAAGCGCTTTTTGCGCCGTGCAGGAAAGAAGCGTTGCCGAAGCGGCGTCGACGCCACATTTTTCCATATTCTTGCGGATGAGACTTTGCGCCTCCCGGGCGGGCTCGACAAAAACCACACGTTCCGCGCCACGGCTGAGCGCCTCCAGCCCCACCGCGCCGGTTCCCGGCAAACAGGTCCAGCACGCGGGCGCCGGGGGTTCGCCCGGCCAGGATGCTGAACACCGATTCGCGGACCCGGTCGAGCGTCGGGCGCAGTTCCGCACCGCCCAGCGGGGCGAGTTGACGGCCCTTGAATTTCCCTGCAATGATGCGCATGATGGTTTTTTCCTGCTTTATTAAAGAGGCTGTATTTCACCTTGACAACGGCCTTCAGAAACCCCTAGAATTCAAAGGTATCCTAAAAACTGCTCTTTTCTTTGGCCACGAGCAGGGCCGGGTTCGGAACCTGTGAGTTGCCAGCAGATAACATATCGAATTATAAAAGGTTCCGGTAAAAGTTTAAGGGTCTTTACCCACTTCCATCAAAAAAATCCAAATAGCGCTCGGGGATCGTCTAACGGTAGGACGTCAGGTTCTGGCCCTGAAAGTTGGGGTTCGAATCCCTGTCCCCGAGCCTTTTTTTTGCAGGACGTTTCCCCATGAGCGACGAGGCCGCCACCTCCCCGAAAGAGAAGAGTTTCAACTGGCGCAACCCATTTCTTGTCGCTTTGTGGACGCCTGTGTACCTGCTCGGGTTCGCCATCTGTTTCAGCACCGACATGCTGTGGGTGGTCCTGTACCTCATTCTCACCCTGGGCCTGCTGTTCGCTTACGTGACCGAGTTCGAAATCCTGCCCGGCCTGTATCCGAACGAAGTCATCCACAAAGTCGCCGTGTCCTCACTGGTCGGCATTGTCTCGGGATTCATGATCGGTATCGCCATCCGGTCCATGACCGGGGTGGACGAAGGGACCGATACCGGCGGCACCATCAGCGGCGCCAAATACATGGGGCTGACGTGGATGCTCACCAGCGTCCCCGGTTACCTCCTGTGCGTCTGGAGAATCAGCGCGGTCAACAAGCGGGACCTTGAAGAAGAACACCGCGCGCGCATGGAAAAACGCCAGAACCGCAAAAAAGCGTCTCCCCCCATCCTCAATAAAGACGGCCTTTAAGCCACCACCCCCTCCCCCCTTTTTACCCGTTACACACAAGGCAACTTCTTCGGCATTTCCGTTTTACATCTCCCAATATTAATTTTCGTTAATAATATTGCGCGCGCATAAAGCGGATATATATTGGTGGTGAGCACCCCGTACGCAAAAGCAAACGGGAAAAAGCTTGGCCGATTTAACCCCTGAAACATTTCAAAATTCCTCAAAAAAATTAAAAAAATGGTTCGGGTTGAATAGGACCTCACGGCATATCACTAACCAAAAAACAGAAGGAGATTTTAAAATGAAAAAAGTATTGGTGCTTTGTGTGGCAATGTCATTTTTTGTCATAGGTGCCGGTACATCCATTGCTGACGAGAGCGATTCCACCGTCAGCGCCCTGGACACCCATGCCGTATGGACCAAAACCACAGACGACAGCAGCCGACCCGGCACAAACCAGCAGGCCAATATGGGCGCCCCACAGGAAAATTTCCAGTCTTCCTCTAATAAAGAAGCAACCGGAACGTTTCCAGTGGCCGAGTTAGAAGAAAAGTATAAATCGTCCCCGCAAGAAACCAGTGCCATCGAAGCCGACTAAGGCACAGCGACCACCGGTTTCCTGATTTCCGGTAACAGGGATGCGGCTTCCCCCAAAAGGGGAAGCCGCAATTTTTTTAGGTACTTATTGTTTGAGTTCGATTGACTGGAGAATTTCCGCTGCTACAATGCTTCGATAAACCTCAAGGCCCCATCGTCTAGCGGTCAGGACACCAGCCTCTCACGCCGGTAACCGGGGTTCGATTCCCCGTGGGGTCACTCATCGCCGGAAGATATTTACCATTAAGGCGGTAAATGTCTCTCCGGCTTTTTTATTTATCCCCTTCCCCCTCCAAGCCAGTCAATTTTCCCCCACCCATTGCATTTTGGCCCTCCAAAAGAGACAATAACTGGTCTTCGGAAAAGCATAAGAGCTTCTTAAAGAAAGCAGATTAAAAGATAACGCAAAAAGCCTTCGCCATTTTGTCGCCTCACAATTTTTGGACAAGGGAGCAACCAAAGACCAGGTCGCGGTTTGGTTGGGGCTTCGGAAAGGTCACTAATGACTAAGGTTTACCTGCACGCTAACAAGAAAACCATGCAACTTAATTGGCTTTACAATATTTGGCTTGCGCAAGTAATTTAAAATTCATAACTGAACCTTATAGCTTTAAATTTTTATGGCCAAAGTTGATCCTTCTTATTTATTAATTGCTCCGATTTTAGGAGCATTCTTAGGAGCCATTTTTAGCTTTGTCACCTTTTGGGCTTTAAATCAAATCAACATTAGAAGGGAAAGGGCAATTAAAGAATTAGAAACATTAAAAGAACTATTTCATGACATAGGGCAATTAAGAATACATTTAATTACACTAGCCAAGCAAAACCCTGAAGAACCAATGGCCCTAATATTTTTTTGGAAGTTAGACTCCTGGGAACAAAATCGGCATTTAATAGAAATAAACAATGCTGACTTCCTTATTTTAAGTATGGTTTATGGGCGAATCCAAATAGCCAATGGAATTGGACAAACATGGCAATTTGGCAATAAGGCTCCAAATAAAAAACAGATAGTTTCAAACCAAAAATCCTATTTGTGTAATAAAGATGTCGATGACAAAATTGATAAAGCCCTTTCTATTTTGGCAAAAAGGGCAAACCTTATTCATGAAAAGTTGGAGCTTCCAAAGTGGGTTAAGTTTTTATACGAAATTTTCAAATAACTCTTTTAACGGTGGGAACAGGGTGGGAACGGCGTTTTCAGAAACACCTTCTTTTTTGTTTATCCCCCGGCTATTCGCTTGAACAGGGGACCGGTTCGGCGGCGACTTCCTTCTCTAACGCGTGGGGGCCTGACGCGCGAGGCGGGGCGAAGCGGAACTGAAGGACCAGGGCATACAATGCCGGGATCACCACGAGAGTCAGCAGCGTCGCCGACACCATGCCTCCGACCATGGGAGCGGCGATCCGTTTCATCACCTCCGATCCGGTGCCCTGGCCGATCATGATCGGAATCAGGCCGCCGACAGTGGAAATAACCGTCATCATGATGGGCCGGATCCGCCCGGCGGTTCCCTGCAGCACCGCGTCCAGCACATCCCCGCGCGTCCTCAGGGTACCGGTGCGTTCGCGTTCTTCATACGCCTGGCGGACATACACGAGCACCAGGACACCGATTTCCACCGCCACGCCGGACAAGGCGATGAACCCGACCGCCACGGCCACGCTCAATTCGTAATTGAGATAGTACAGGTACCAGATTCCCCCGACCAGGGCGAGCGGAAGCGTCAACATCACGATGAGACTTTCTGTGACCCTGCGGAAATTCAGGTACAGCAGGACAAATATGAGCATCAACGTCAACGGCACGACCACCTTCAACCGTTCTTTTGCCCGCTGCATGTATTCATACTGCCCGCTCCAGTTGATGGAATAACCGGGAGGCAACACCAGTTGCTCCTCAACCCGGGCCTTCGCGTTTTCAACGTAGGTGCCGATATCGATATTGTCCAGGTCGATATAGATCCAGGCGTTGAGCCGGGCGTTTTCGCTTTTGATCATCGGAGGACCTTTGCGAATGACGATGTCCGCCACCTGGGTGATCGGGATATGTTCACCACGCGGGGTGGTGATGAGCACCCGCTTGAGCCGGTCGAGGTTGTCCCGCAGATCGCGGGGATACCGCACGTTCACCGGGTAGCGCTCCAGTTGTTCTATCGTGGTGGTGATGTTCATTCCGCCGATCGCGGTCTGGATGATGTCCTGCACATCGCCCGTGGTCAGGCCGTAGCGGGCCGCGGCTTTACGGTCGATCTCGAAGTCAAAATAGTTACCCCCCACCACCCTTTCGTAAAAAACGCTGCGGGTTCCCGGCAGGGTTTTCACCAGGGTCTCGATCTGTTTTCCCAGATGCTCAAGCGTCGCCAGGTCGGCTCCCGCGATCTTGATTCCCACAGGCGTCTTGATCCCGGTCGATAACATGTCGATGCGGTTTTTGATGGGCATCGTCCAGGTGTTGGTCAGACCCGGAATCTGCAGGGCCGCATCCATTTCCTGGATCAGCCGGTCCGGTGTCATCCCCGGCCGCCACTCCGCTTCGGGCTTGAGTTGAATCGTGGTCTCCACCATGCTCAACGGAGCCGGGTCGGTGGCGGTTTCGGCGCGTCCGATCTTGCCAAACACCTGCCGGACTTCCGGAAAACGTTTCAGTATCCTGTCGGTCTGTTGCAGAATCTCACGCGCCTTAGTGATCGAGATGCCCGGCAGGGTCGTCGGCATGTACAGCAGGTCGCCCTCATAAAGAGGCGGCATGAATTCGGAGCCCAGCCGCTTCAAAGGAACAAACGTCGCCGCCAGGATTCCCACCGCCGCAAGAATGACCAGCACCTTCGTTCTCAGGGCAAACCAGATCACGGGTTTCCAGAACCAGGTAAACAACCGGCCGAAGGGGTTCCATTTTTCCGGCAGAACCCAGCCACGGATGAAATACCCCATCAGCACAGGCACCAGAGTGACGGCCAGAACCGCCGAAGCCGCCATGGCGTAGGTCTTGGTAAAAGCAAGCGGAGTGAACAGCCGGCCTTCCTGGGCCTGCAGGGTGAACACGGGCAAAAAGGAAACGGTGATGATGAGCAGGCTGAAAAACAGGGCGGGCCCCACTTCGCAGGCGGCCTCATAGATGATCTGCCAGTGATTTTTCCGCCCCCGGTCCCGCTCCAGATGCTTGTGGGCGTTTTCGATCATGACGATCGACCCGTCGATCATGGCCCCGATGGCGATGGCAATGCCTCCAAGCGACATGATATTGGCGTTCAATCCCTGCTGCTTCATGATGATGAAAGCGATCAGAATGCCCATGGGAATGGTGATGATGGCAACCAGGGCGGAACGCAGGTGCAACAGGAACAGAACACAAATCACCGCCACCGCCACGCCCTCTTCGGTCAGTTTTTCTTTCAGGTTCTCAATCGCGCGTTCAATAATCCCGGACCGGTCGTACACCGGAACAATGTCCATCCCTTCCGGCAGACCGGGCTTGAGGGATTCGATTTTATCTTTCACTCTTTTGATGACCGCGTCGGCGTTTTCACCAAAGCGCTGGATGACGATCCCCCCGACCACCTCCCCCGTGCCATTCAGCTCCACCAGCCCGCGCCGCAGGTCCGGTCCCAGTTGAATGCGGGCGATGTCCTGCACCAGCACCGGAATACCCTGAGCGTTCACACCCACCGGAACATTCTTCAAATCCTCAATGTTCTGGATGTACCCCAAGCCGCGCACCATGTATTCCGTTTCAGACATTTCCAGCAGGCGTCCTCCCACATC
>JAGQJZ010000078.1:7316-16818 GCA_020430445.1 Nitrospina sp. | reverse complement strand
TTCTCTGTAAATTTATTGTTTGGCCGGGTTTGGGCATGCATATTGCTTAAGTGCCATGGAAGTCATTTTTATGAAGTTCTAAACGAGGCCCAATGCCCTTCTAGAGGTGTTTTCATGTTGCTGGACCGGTTACTCTTTAATCAACAGACGCCTTCGGTTCTCAAAAAAGCGCTGGATTTTCAGTCCCAGCGCCAATTGCTGATCTCGAGCAATATCAGCAATCTGGATACGCCGGGTTACAAAGCCATGGACCTTGATTTTTCCAGTCAGTTGCGGGATGCCATCGGCACGGGGGACGGCCTGAATATGAAAACCACCAACGACAAGCATATTGGCCCCGGGCTGTCGACAGTTCAAGGCATGCAGCCCGATGTTTTTGAGGAACAGGACCCGGCCAAATCCAATGGTAATAATGTCAACATCGACAAGGAAATGATGAAGCTGGCCGAAAACCAGATCGCGTACAATGCGGTCACTCAATTACTGGGAAAACGGACTTCGACCATCCGCGCCGCCATCACGGAAGTCGCCCAGTAAAGGAAGCGGCTGGATTTTTGTTTCACATTGACAAAACAGAGGGTTCAGGCTTAAGTTAGTAAGTGCTATGGAAGACATTACCGTAAAATCGAATCTGAAATCGATCCTCAACCCGGGGCTCGGTGGGCTGGACGCCAAGCAGGCGCCGGGAACCGCCGAAGGGGAAGGGGCGTCGTTCATTGAGACGCTTTCCGAATCGATTGAGAAGGTCAATGCATTGCAGAAGGAAGCCGACCAGGCGATCGAGAAACTCGCCACGGGTGAATCCAACAGCGTGCACGGCGCGATGATTGCCGTCTCCAAGGCGGACACGGCGTTTCGCCTGACCATGCAGGTGCGCAACAAGATGGTGGAAGCCTATCAGGAAGTGATGCGAATGCAGGTCTGACGGTCCGGCCGATTCCGCCCCAAAACATCCGGCCCGTTGGGCCGGTTTTTTTTTGTCCTGAGTTCTTGGAACTGTCTTTGGCGGGAGAGTATAATGAAGCAGGATCCTTTCTGTCTTCTGGATCACACTATCTTATTTCCAAGGTTCCGGGAGGACTTTTTCCAATGAAGAAAATCAATAAATGGGTTGGACGGGCAGCCCTGGCCGCTTTGATGGCTTTTTACACCGTCACCCCTTTGATGGCACAGTCCGGGGGCCACGCGAGCGTGGGGCTGGGGCATGGAGAAGAAGGCTATCTTCATCTCCAGGAGATGATCAAGCACCTTGAGTTCAGTTTGAAAATGGACGATGCCAGCCCGGAACTGAAAAAACACGGTGCTGTGGCGTTGCAACACGCGAAGGAAGCGTTGAAACATTACGATGAAGCCTTGGCGCACGCTAATGAAGCCTTGGGGCGTCCCGGTCGTGGTGGCATGGCGATGGGGGAGGGCTCGGACCACAGTCACGAAGGCTCCGGCGACATGGGAAGCCCTATGCCTGAACGCGGCATGCCCTACGGTTATGGCGGATCGCCTTACGGCGGCGGTGGTGGAATGGAAGGGTCCGGTCACAGTCACGAAGGTTCGCACTGATCCACCGAAATACAGGAAACAGAAAAATAAAATACCCGGTCCCAAAAGGGCCGGGTATTTTTTTTGAATCGCGTTGATCTGTTTTTGCGGAACTTCAATTCATGGTTTGATGGTTTTCATTCCGGCAACTCACAGGTTCTGAAAAACAGGCCCTGTTTGCGCGGACGCCGAAAACTTTTCGGCTTTTTTATTCTTTTTCGTTTTTATCGAGATTCACCAGAATATTGCCGTCCTCAATTTTCAGTGGGAACACCCGGGTGTTCCACCTCTCGCCCACGTCGCAGACCCCGGTTCTGAGATCAAAACGGTAACCGTGATTGGGGCAACGGATGCCCTCTCCATCCAGAGTGCCGCGCAGGAGCGGAGCCGTTTTTTTATGGGGGCAGGTATCGAGGATGGCAAAATATTCGTCGCCGATGTTGAACACCGTGATCCTCAGGTCGCCGATGATGAACCGCTTGCGTTCCCCTGAAGGGATTTCACTGGTCTTGGCCAGATGCTGGAAAATCATCAGGACGTTTCCACGGGCAGGGCGGGGTTGTGGCTCCAGTCCCACCAGGAGCCGTCGTAGTTTCTGACCTTGTATCCCAGTGTGCGGAAAACAAAATAAGCCATGGCGGAACGGACCCCGCCGGTGCAGTAGACGACGATTTCCATGCCCGGCCGGATGCGGTGTTTTTCCAGAAGCGTTGTCAGGATGTTCACGGGTTTCAATTGTCCCTCTGTGTCGAAAAAATCGCGCCAGTCGATGTGCCGGGCTTTGGGGATGTGTCCCCCGCGTTCCGAGCCGTAAGGAGTGGCGCCGTGGAACTCATCCGTTTCACGGTTGTCGATGATCGCCAGATCCGTCTGCTCCAGTCTTTGCCGGATCCAATCCTGGTCGGCCGCGGTGTCCAGATCGAACCGGATGTCCTGCGGTGTCAGGTTGCCGGGCTTTGAATCGCCGCCGGGGCCTCGCTCGACCGGCAAGCCGGCTGCGGTCCAGCCCTCAAGTCCCCGGTCGAGGAGGTAGACTTTTTTAAAGCCGAGAAACTCGAACATCCAGAAAAAGCGCCCGTCCTCGCGCCATTTATCCTTCGGATCGCCATAGATTACAAGGGTTTTTTCCGGAGAGGCGCCGATCGCGTTGAGCTTTTTCGCAAGAAAGGTTTTGTCCCGGTTCAACTGGCCCCGTCTTTCGCGGTCGTCCAGACTGTAGTCCATCCACCCTCCCGCGAAAACAGCTCCGGGAACGTGTCCCCACATATATTGAAAACGGGACCGGGTGTCGAGGATGACGCGCTGGTCATGAGGCAGTTTCTGGAGCTGCTGCGGGCTCATCAGGAAGCGGGTTGTCTCCGCTTTTTCCCGGGCCTGGGCCGTCCCGAAACACAGCAACAGCATCAGTCCGGCAACACCCCAAATCGGCTTCATTTTGCTTGACAAATTAAGGTTGCGACTTGTAATATCAGGCTTCATTTTTTTGGCCGAAAACCTTTCATTTATTTCTTCCTGGCCGGTTAATTCTTTTTATTATAAAGCATCCGGGGTTCCCGACCAAGTCGGGTGAGGGAAGTTTACGCAATGCGGGGGAAGGGGGTTCGGTCCTTATTTTTGTCGGATACCAGAGTAGCTATTTGGGCCGGGCGTTTGTTAGAGGAGTAATCTGGAGGAACCATGACGACTAGTGATCAAAACTCTGAGCAGGAAAAGCCGGCCTCTCCCCAGGATCGGCTGGAAGAAATCAAGAAAGAGGAAAAAGAAGACGCAAGCACTTATTACGCTCAGGGTGATAGTGGGAATAAAGGATTGACCGAAGCCGAATTCAATGAACCGGTTCCTCCGGTGGATTCCGAGGAGGAGGAAATGAGCCTCCTGAAAGCAGTCGCTTTTCTTGGCTTCGGAATGGCTGCCCTGGCGATCATATTTATTCTGTTCTTCATCCGTGACCTGGGCAACAAGGTAGGGGATGTCGACGCCGCTGTCGCGACCCTGGAGCAGAAATTCGGACCGATCAAACAGGAAATGAGCGACGGCTTTTCCCGGATTGATCAGGATGTCAGCCAGTTGAAGAGCAAGGTCGGCAATTATGAAAAGATGGTTGCCGTCATGGAACTCAAACGGGCCAAAGTGGCGATTCAGGAAGTAACGGCCAACGCCGATCCCGATATGCAGGCGAAAAGCGCGCAACTGGTCTCGAGCATCAACGGTCTCCTGATCGACCTGGGCGCCGGGGATGACCTGATCAAAGCCATGCCTCCTGTGGTTGCACCCGCGGCTTCGAGCGAAGCGCCGGCGGCAGAGGCTCCGGTTGAAGAAGCTCATGTGGAAGAAACTCCGGCTCCTGCCGAACCCGAGCCTGCCGCGGAAGCCCCGGCGGCTGAGGAATCCGCTCCTGGAACCATCGAACTCGCTTCCGAAGGGGAATCCGCAGAAGCTGGCGAGGGCGAGGGTGAAGATGGGGGAGATGAGGAAAGTGCGGACGAAGGAGAAGAAGCCGCGGGTAGTGAAGGCGGCGGCGATGAAGGTGATGGAGAAGACGATGAAGAAGATGAGGAAGACGAGTAACTCCACCCCCTCTTTTGTCTAAAAGAATGTAACGGCCCGGGCCCGCGAGACGGGGTTCCGGGCCGTTGTTTTTTCCGGGAAAAACATGTCGCCTTTTAAATTCATTCTGCTGATCATTGTCACCCTGATTGTGGTGGTGTTCGCCGTTAAAAACATGGAACTGGTGGAAGTCAGTTTCTATGACTTTTATCTGAACTCCCACAACATCAAGGTGCCGCTCCTGGTTGTCATCCTGGGTTCCATGGCCTTCGGTTTTTCAATTGCCTGGCTCAGCGGCTGGATGTTGCAGATCCGGTTGAAAGCCCTCATTCACCGGAAAGACAAGACCATTGAGGAATTGCAGTCCAAATTAAACGAGTACAAGCCCAAGCCGCCTCCAGGAAAAACGCTGGAAGCCGGTGATTTTCCGAAAGATCCCACCTGAACCCGCCCTCTTGGGAATTCCGGACGCCTCTGGAAATTGCCGTGGCTGTGAGCTTGCCTCGGCTTTTGAGGGACTGACTGCCGGAACTTCTTTCAAAATACCTACTGCTCTGAAAACTTGTCCAGGAGTTGAGCGACGGCGTTGTGTCCGTTTCTTTGGGCGAGGAAAGCGGGCGTTTGCCCGCGGATGTTTTTCAGCGTAGGCAGCGCTCCCAGTTTCAACAGGGCTTTTACCGTTTCCAGGTGGCCTCGCTCAGCCGCGAAGTGAAGTGGCGTCATCTTAAACAGGGTCGGCAGGTCCGCTGGCGCTCCCATTTGGATATACAGGGCGGCGACTTCCGTCTTTCCGTTTTGCGCCGCCGTGTGCAAGGGGTAGAGGCCTTTGCGGGACCGCTCCTGGGGACGCAGGCCGGCTTCTATCAGTTTGCGCGCGACTTCAACGGAACCGGCGAAATGCAGGGCGTTTTGACCGTCTTCCACCCGCCTTTGCAGATTGGCTCCGTTTTGCAGCAGCAAATTCAGGAACTCGAGATTACCCGAACGGGAGGCGAGAAACAGGGCGGTCATACCCCCCTTACCGGGTGTGTTGATATTCAGACCTGTGGCCAGCAGTTTTTGGAACTGCTTTGAATCGCCCGAAGCGGCGGAAAGGATCAGCGCCTCCTTTGGACCGGACTCCGCGCCGGCGGCAACCAGCAGTTTGAAAATGGATTCGTGGTTTTCCGTGGCGGCCCAAAGCAGAGGTGTCTCACCGGACTGGTTGGTTGTGTGCGGGCTGGCGCCGGATTTTAGGAGCAGGGCGACCGCTTCCTTTTTGCCTGCTCCGGCAGCCAGATGAAGGGCCGTCGAACCGTAACGGGTCCGCTCTTCGATGTGGGCTCCGTTTTCGATCAGCGCGTTCAAGATCAGGGCATCGCCCCGCAGAGCGGCGAAGTGCAGCGCCGTGTAGCCCTGGGCGTCTTCTTCATTGATCCGTTCGCCTTGCATGAGCAACGCGTTCACTTCATTGAGACTGCCTGCTTTTACGGCCTGATGCAAACGGGAAACCGCCCAGGCGGACTGCACCGAAAAAACGAGCAGGAAGGCCAGCGCGCTGGCGCGGACGGTCCACATTAAAAATCGAATTCGATGGGCTGCTGCTGGGTCAGACAGTGGGGGCCGCCGAGCCCGCTGACGAGCACTTTGCCGTCGACGGGAACGATCTCGCGGTCGGTGAACAGGGAGGCGAGGATGTCTCTGGCTGCGGCGTCGTTGGGGTCGCCGAATACAGGCAGCAGGATGGCCTGGTTGCCGATGTAGAAGTTGGCGTAGCTGGCGGGAAGCGGGCTGTCGTCATAAGCGACCCGCCCCGGCGTGGGCAGGAGGGTCACGTTAAAGCCGTTTCCGTTCTGGTCCCGGGCCGACTTGAGCGCCTCCAGGTTTTTCTTCAGGCAGGCGTGGTTGGGGTCGCGGGTGTTTTCCTCGTAAACCGCCACCACGTTTTTTGAGTCGGTGAAGCGCGCGATGTTGTCGATGTGCCCGTCGGTGTCGTCGCCGGTGATTTCCCCATCCAGCCAGACGACCGTTTGCACGCCGAGAAAATCCCTGAGATAACGTTCCATCATTTCTATGGTCGGTGTTTCGTTCCGGTTCGGGCTCAACAGGCATTGCCGGGTGGTGAGCACGGTGCCTTGTCCATTGACTTCGATGGAGCCGCCCTCGAGGACGATTCCCGGCTTAAACGCCCGCACCTTCAGCCGGGAGGTGAGCGTTTCCGAGACTTTTGAATCGAGATCGTAATTGTATTTCTTCCCCCAGGAGTCGAAGTGCCACAGGTTCGCGGCGATTTCGGTTCCACCGGAATCCGTTTCGCGCGTGAGGAAATTGGGACCGTAATCCCGGACCCAGGAATCGTTGGTCGGCAGGACGAAAAAGCGGACTTTGTCGAGGTCGACCTTGTTCTGTTTTAACAGGTCCGCCGCTTTTTGCTGCTGGGTTTCGTCTTTCACGATCAGGTGAACGGACTCGCCGGGGACGAGCGCGGAAATCATCTGGACGTAAACCGCCTCGACCTCCTCCATCGACGGACCGATCCAGGTTTCCGGATTGTGCGGCCACGTCAGCCAGGTGGCTTCATGCAGTTCCCATTCCGCGGGCATGGAAAAGCCGCACGAGGCGGGAGTGGGTTCGTCAGTCATGGGGGTCCAGGAATATTTGGTTGAGCCCCTGATAGGCATCCACCCGGCGGTCGCGGAAAAAAGGCCAGCCCTGCCGGGTGTCTTCGATGGCGGTAAGATCGCAGGAGGTGACCAGTATTTCCGGGTCGGTATCCGATGCCTGCGCCAGAACTTCGCCAAAGGGGTCGGAGATAAAGGAACGTCCCCAGAAGGTGATGTTGTCCTCAACTCCCACCCGGTTCACCGCCCCGAGAAAGACGCCGTTGGCAATGGCGTGGCTGCGCTGGATGGTTTGCCAGGCGGATGCCTGTTTTTCCATGACGCCGCGGTCGGCTTCCTGAAACCCGATGGCTGTGGGATAAAACAGGATTTCCGCGCCGGACAGGGCGGTCAGGCGCGCCGCTTCCGGAAACCACTGGTCCCAGCAGATCAGGACGCCGATGCGCGCATAGCGGGTCTGGAAGGAACGGAATCCGGTATCGCCGGGGGTGAAGTAGAATTTTTCGTAAAAGCAGGGGTCGTCCGGGATGTGCATCTTCCGGTAGCGGCCCAGCAGGGTGCCGTCGGCGTCGACGACCACCGCGGTGTTGTGGTACAGCCCCGGCGACCGTTTTTCGAACAGGGGGATGATGAGGACCACCTCCAGCCGGGCGGCAAGTTCCGCCAGGGTGCCGGTGGCCGGTCCGGGGATGGTCTGGGCCAGATCGAAATGGGCTGGGTCCTCGGTCTGGCAGAAATAGTTCGACTGGAACAACTCCTGAAGGCAGATGATCTGCGCGCCCCGTGAGGCGGCTTCTTCAATTTTTTCGCAGGTTTGGTCCAGATTTGGACCGGGAGCCCCCTGGTCCGATCTCTGGATGAGGCCTACCTGAACAGTCCGGTTTGTTTTCATGATCTCCTTTTGACCTGTAGAATTCCGAGCATGGCTTTTGAGTATAAGGAAACTCCCCAAAATCATCAAGAAGGCCGTGCGGGGAAATGGGGGGAGGTTGTATGGGGGTATTCTGTATGTTATAAATCAAGTAGTTGTAAGTTGCCTTTCTTTATTGGACGCGCCGCTCATCTCCCGTTAAAATTAGACCATGCCCGATACCTTTTCCAGCATTCAATGGATTAAAGACGCTTTTCGCGATTATTACAAACCCCGGCTGAGGCGTGACCTCAAACGCGATCCGACCCAGGAGGAAATGGACCGCCGTTTTGAGGAAATCTACGACCGGTTGAAGCTCACCCTGCTCGTGGGCGTCAATGAAGGGGTCAGTATCCAATTTTATGAAATTGCGCAATTCACGCTCGATGAATTCAACACGTTCCGCTTCAGTACCCGCGATTACCTCAAGGAGCGTTTTGGCGGAGGCAATTTCAAACTGAATTTTTATGAAGTGGATTCCTTTATTGTAACGGTCAACTTCAAGATTCATGGGGAAGATCCCAAGTGGGAACACCTGCTTCCCCAGAACTCCAAAGCCTAACCCTTTCCACCCTGTTTCATGAATCCGGCAACCTGTTCTAAAAGTGTATTTGGAGACGTCCACACCGAGGCGCTCGCCCGCATGGCGGACGGCAGCGCGCACCGGCTTTCCGTGGAAGGGTTGACCGGATCCTCGCAGGGATTTTTCCTGGCCCGGTTCTGGAACGCATTCCGCTCGCCTCTTTTGGTTCTGTCGCCGGACACGCACCATGCGGAAAACCTGCTGGGGGACCTGCGTTATTTTTTGAAACACATGCGGCTGAAAGTTCAGCCGAGAATGTTTCCCGGCTGGGAACTGCTGCCTTACGAACCGTTGTCTCCCTTGAGTGAAATTTCCGGAGAGCGCGTGGACCTGCTCTTCCGCATGGCATCGGGACGCTGCCCCATCGTGGTGACGACGATCGAAACCGCCCTGCAGAAGGTTCTTGCCCGTTCCGTACTCAACCAGATGACGTACAGCCTCAAAACTGGGGATACCGCCGACCGTGAACTTCTGGAAATCTGCCTGGTGGACAATGGTTACGAGCGTACCGCACTGGTCGAGTCGCGCAACCAGTTCAGCATTCGCGGGGATATCCTGGACGTGTTCCTTCCCTCGCACAAATACCCGGTGCGGCTGGAGTTTTTTGGAGATGAAATCGAGTCGATCCGCCATTTCGACGTGACCTCGCAGATCTCCATTGAGGTGATCGAGGGCATCGACATTCTGCCGGTCCATGAAATCTGTCTGGATTCCGGCAGACTGGAGAAGGGGCTGGAGAGGATTCGTCAGGCGGGTGAACAGCAGAACCTGGCGGCGAACAAGCTTTCGGCGTTGGAAGAGAAAATAAAATGTCTGAAAAACTTTGCCGGCATCGAATGGCTGTCGCCGTGGTTCTCCGATGGCCTGGACACGATTTTTGATTACCTGCCGAAAGGCACGGTGATCGTGACGCAGGAACCGGAACTGCTGCAGGAAAAGAAAGAAAACTTTCTGGGACTGATCGAGGAGGAATACGACCGCAGCCGGCATGGGGACAACCTGGTCCCGCCGCCCGGGATATTGTTCCTGGATGAAGCGGAGCTTGAAAAGCACAAGGAACCTCATTCCGGGCTCTCCCTGGGAGGGTTGAAGCTGACGGACGCGGAACAGGAATCCAGCGTCCAGTTCGGCGTCAAGAGCCTGCCGTCCCTTTACAACCATTTCGACGGGTTTGTCGCCGCTGCCACGGGCTGGGAAAAGGACAACCTGGACGTGACCGTGGTGGCGCCCACCAAGGGGCATGTCTCGCGTATCAACGAATTGCTGCTAGAAAAGGACGTGGCGGTCAAAGTCGAGGTGGGGCTCATTCATCAGGGGTTCACCTGG
>JAGQJZ010000078.1:0-7216 GCA_020430445.1 Nitrospina sp. | reverse complement strand
TCGCACAAGCACCGCGCCCGCAGGCGTTCACGCTCGGCCCGCTTCAGCCGCGGTTTCCAGGACCTGAACAAAGGCGACCTGCTGGTTCATGTCGACTACGGGATCGGAAAGTACAACCGGACACGCGAACTGCAAACCGGTCTTGGTGGCGGAGAGTTTCTGGAAATCCTGTTCGCGGACGACGAGAAGCTTTATATCCCGATGGACGGACTGGCGGCGGTACAGAAGTTTACCGGGACCGGCGAGGCGCACCCCCCTCTGAGTAAACTGGGCGGGGTGAGCTGGAAGCGGCAGAAGAAAAAAATCAAAGAGTCGATCCAGAAAATGGCGAAGGAACTGGTTCGGATTTATGCCGAGCGTCAGTTGTCCACAGGCCATCTGTACCAGACCGACCCGGTCCTGATGCAGGAATTTTCAGACGCCTTCGAATACGTGGAAACCGAGGATCAGGTCAAGGCAATCGAAGAGGTGCTGGAAGACCTGGACAACGAAAAGCCCATGGACCGTCTGATCTGCGGTGACGTGGGTTATGGCAAAACCGAGGTCGCCATGCGGGCCGCGTTCAAGGTGGTGCTGGACAAAAAACAGGTCGCGGTGCTGGCACCGACCACCATTCTGGCCCAGCAGCACCTCAACACCTTTCGTGAACGGTTCCGCAGTTGGCCGGTCAACGTGGACATGGTCAGCCGCTTCCGCACGCCGGCGGAGCAGAAGGAAACGATCCGCAAAGTGAATGAGGGCAAGGTGGACATCATCATCGGCACGCACCGCCTCTTGTCCAAGGATGTGCAGTTTTCCAATTTGGGACTTCTGGTGGTCGATGAAGAGCAGCGCTTCGGCGTCAAGCACAAGGAACAACTGAAGAAGCTGCGGGCGTCTGTCGACATCCTCACCCTGACGGCAACGCCGATTCCACGCACCCTGCATTTTTCGCTCATGGGAGTGCGCGACCTGAGTGTGATCGAAACGCCTCCGAGCGACCGGCTGGCGGTCAAAACGTACATTCGGAAATTCGACACCCAGGTGATTCGGGACGCCATCCTGCGCGAACTCGACCGCAACGGCCAGGTGTTTTTCGTTCACAACCGGATTCAGGGGATTCATTCCATCGCCAAACTCATTCAGGAGGCGGTGCCGCAGGTCCGGGTCGGCGTGGCGCACGGGCAGTTGCAGGAGCACATGCTGGAGAGGACCATGAAACAGTTTCTTGATGGAGAACTGGACGTGCTCCTGTCCACCTCCATCATTGAATCCGGACTCGACATTCCCAACGCCAATACCATCATCATCAATCGCGCGGACCGGTTCGGCCTTGCCCAGTTGTATCAGTTGCGGGGCAGGGTGGGGCGGTACAAGCACCAGGCGTACGCCTATTTTTTGATTCCGGGAGAGATGGCCGTCAGCACGGATGCGCGCAAGCGTCTCACCGCCATTGAGGAGATGAGCGAGCTCGGCGCCGGATTCCAGCTTGCGACCCGCGACCTCGAAATCCGCGGCACGGGCAACATGCTGGGAAAAAGCCAGTCCGGTCATATTGCCACCATCGGGTTCGACCTGTATTGCCAGATGATGGAAGAAACCGTCCGGGAACTGAAGGGGGAAAAGATCGAATCGCGCATCGAAACGGAACTCGATTTGCAGATCCGTGGATTCATTCCCAAGGATTATGTGCCCGAACTCAACCAGCGGCTGGAGTTTTACCGCCGCCTTCAACTGGTGGTGGACCGGGAGTCCCTGGATGAAATCAGGAAAGAATTGAAGGACCGTTGCGGCGCCCTGCCGGAACCGGTGGAAAAGCTGCTCGTGTTGCTGGAAATAAAACTGTTCTGCCAGGAGCTGAGAATTTCGCGCATTCGGCTGAACAGGGACGAGGTCAGCATCCAGATAGAGAAGGACACCCCGGTGGACCCGTCGCGTCTGGCGCAATTGCTGGGCAAAACGCTCAAGATTGCCGGAGAGTTCCAGTTGATCCTGCTGGTCAATACCGGCGGATGGAAGGAAAACGCGCAGCAGGTGTTGGACTGCCTGAAAAGCATGGTTGCCGCTTCAGAGGTGGCCGCATGAAAAATTCAAAATGGATCGGAAAGTGGAACGGGGTTGCCGTTCTTTTGTTGGCGGGCATCCTGGTTTTGACGGGGTGCGAACGTCAGCAAGAACTTTTGAGTGAAGCGCCCCCCCGTAAGGACGTGGTGGCCCACGTTAACGGAGATGAGATTTCCCGGGAGGCCCTGCAGCGTGAGTTTGATTTTTCCAAAAAGAAATTCCGCGTGAATTCAAGCGAACCCCTTGGGCAGGATAAATTGCTGTGGCTCAAGGTCAACACGCTGAATGAGCTGATTGAGGAAACATTGTTCCGGCAGGAGGCGGGAAAAAATAACATCTCGGTCAGCGAAGATGAATTGAACACCTTCCGGATTCAATTCATGGAAGGTTATCCGGCCGAAACGTTTCAAAGAACGCTCGAGATGGCCGAGGTTTCCCGAAAGGAATGGGAGCAGAAACTGGAAAGCCGTCTGCTGATAAAAAAATTGATCGCGGAGATTGTGAATAGTACAGTGAATATCGGCGATAATGAGATCAAACGTTATTTTGAAGAGCACCCCGAGGAATTCAAGCGGGGTGAGCAGATCCGGGCGCTGCATATCCTGGTGAAGAAGGAAGAAGAGGCGCAGCGGATCATCAAGCTGATTGAGGAGGATTCCGACTTTTCCGATCTGGCCCGGATCTATTCCATTTCTCCCGAATCCATGGAAGGCGGAGACATGGGCAACCTGGAAGCCGGAACGTTGCCGGAGGAGTTTGACCCGGTTTTTAAATTGAAGGTCGGGGAAGTCAGCCGGATCATCAACACGCCTTACGGTTTTCATGTGTTCAAGGTGATTGAAAAGATGCCGGCCAGTCAGAAAACGTTTGAGGAGTCGAAGGAAATCATTCATGCGAAACTACTGGAAAAGTCGCAGGAGGTGGCCTTCCGTAACTGGTTGAAGCGAATTCGGAAAAACGCGAAAATAAAAATTGATGACGATGTTCTGGCGGAAGTTAAATAGATACCTGATTATCGGGTTGTTGCCTTTTCTCCTGGTCTCGGGGGAGGCCGTACGCGTTCAGGCGAAGGTGTTTGATCGCGTGGTGGCGAAGGTGAACGATGAAATCATCACCCTCAGCGGCTTGCAGGAGCGGATGAATGCGGAACTCGTCCGCATGCGGCAGGCGGGGATGCCGGACGACATGCCCCTCGAAGGTCTCAAGGAAAAGCTCCTCGACCGGATGATCGATGAAAAACTGCAGATTCAGGACGGCAAGAAACTGGGGATGAGCGTTGAGGAGGAAAAAATCCTCCAGGCCCTCGATGATATTAAAAAATCGAATAACATCAACGACGATCAGTTCGCGGAAATGTTGAGAAGGGAGGGCACCTCTCTCGACCAGTACAAGGAAACCATTCGCAACCAGATCATGGTTTCCAAAGTAGTGGGTTTTCAGGTCAACAACCGGACGAAGATCAGTGGTGATGAATTGCAGGCCTACTACCGGAAACACCGGAAGGAATACCTCCTGCCGCCCCGTGTGAAAGCCCGGCATATCCTGTTCATCCTCAATGACGTGCTGACTCCCGAGGAAAGGGCCCTCAAGGAAAGGAAGGCGCAGGAAGTCAAAGACAAACTGGACGCTGGGGAGGATTTCGAAAAGCTTGCCCGGCAATTTTCGGAGGACGTTTCAGCCGCGACTGGCGGAGACCTCGGCCTTCTTGAACGCGGCAAGATGGTGATCGATCTGGAAAACGCCATTTTCTCCCTGAAAGCCGGAGAGACCAGTGGCTTGATCCGCACGCCGTACGGGATCCATATTGCGAAGGTGGACCAGGTCATTCCAGGCGGCCTCAAACCGTTTGACGAGGTCAAGGGGGGGATTGAACAACAACTCCGTGGCGAGAAGTTTCAGAAAAATTACGAAGAATACATGCGGGACCTCAGAAAAACCGCATTCATTGAAAAATCCATCGGAGCTCCCAAGCCGCCTCAAAAACAGCCTGCCCGGAACAAGGTTCGTCAGTCGGCGCTGAGCAATAAACTCCCCCCGCTGGAACGATCCAAAGCGTCTTCCGCAAAGACGGGCAAGCAGCGCTCAGGACGGACTGTAAGGTCCAAGCGCCGGGTCGACCCGGACTCCATTTTACCGCCGCTCACGATTTCAAAACCGAAGCCACCGCAGCGGCATGAGGAGGCCCGAAGGGTGGAAAAAGCCCCGCTGACCCAGTCCGGTTCTTTTGAAGAGGTGCAAGAGGAGTTGAAGAAACTCAAAAAGATGCGGGATGACCGAATGATTTCCGAATCTGAATACCGGAAAAAGAAAGACGAACTGTTGAACCAGCTTTGATTCTGCCCTGAAAAAAACAGGAGCCGCACTGTCCGGTTCTCCACCCCATGGTCCCTTCAAACCCATTGGACGACTTTGAATCCCGGGTGTACGCAGACTGTTGCCATGCGGGGTTGTTCCCTCCACAATCCAAAATTCTTCTGGCGGTTTCCGGCGGTCCCGATTCCACGGCCCTGCTGCATGCTTTTCTCAAACTTTCAAAGCAATGGGGGCTGACTCCCGGTGTCGCGCATCTGAACCATAAAACCCGGGACGGGGAATCCGACGGTGACGCTGAGTTTGTCCGGCAACTTGCGGCGGAGAACGGTGTGCCTTGCCACATCCGGGAATGCGATGTGAAGCGCCGGCTGGAGCGGGAAAGAGGCTCCTTTCAGGAAAAGGCGCGTCTTCTACGGCAGGCTTTTTTTGATGAACTGGCCGAAGAGGAAGGGTATGCGTTCATCGTCCTGGGCCATCACGCAGACGATCAGGCTGAAACGGTTTTGATGAACCTGCTGCGCGGTGCCGGGCCCCTGGGGCTCGCCGGCATGCCGTTTTGCCGGGGGAGGGTCGTGCGTCCCTTTCTCAACCGCAGCCGGGATGAAATTCTTCAGTACCTGGAAAGGCACCGTTGGCCCTTTCGTGAAGATTCTTCAAACAAGGACACCCGCTACCAGCGCAACCGGACCCGGCTGGAGCTCATCCCCCACCTGCAGAAAAACTATTCGCCGGGGCTGACTTCCCACCTGCTGCAGGCATCCCGTTTGCTCCGGCAGGACGAAGAGTATCTGGCCGGAGTCGCCACGGACCTGTTCGCGCGGATTTATGAATGCCGGGGTGAGGGCGTGTTTCTGCCTGTTGGAGAACTGGGTGACCTCCATGTGGCGGTGCTCAGCCGGGTTTTGCGTCTGGCCGTGCACAGGGTGAAGGGGGATCTGCAAGCCGTGGAGTTTTTCCATATCCAGTCCGTTGCGGGACTGATTCCAGAGAGTGCGTCCGGAGCCGTGATGCTGCCGGGAGATATCCGGGTGAGCCGCGAGCCCGGCGGTTTGCATTTCACGTGGCAGGAGCGGAAGCGTGCAGAACCACCAGCGCGCCTTCCGGTGAAAATCCGTCTCAACGTTCCCGGGACAACCGAGATCGAGCCGGTTCATCTGACCATCTGGGCTGAGGTCAATCCTCCCGCAGGCAATTACAGGGAATCCTCTTCCACCGAGGCATTTCTGGACCGTGACCGGGTGGGCGCGACGGTCTGGGTGCGTTTTGCGCAACCGGGAGACCGGTTCTGGCCTCTGGGCAGTCCGGGTTCCAAAAAATTAAAGTCTTTTTTTATCGATCAGAAAGTGCCCGCCGGGGAGCGGCGGAACATCCCGATCTTGACAGACGCCCAGGGGAATATTATCTGGGTCTATGGCAGGAGGATTTCCGACCGTTTCAAGGTCGTCCCCGAAACAAGCAATATTCTTTATTTAAAAGGAGTTAAATGAGGGTGGCCGGAAACAATGTTTCCAGTACAAAAACCCCGGTTTGTGCTATCATAAACAATGTCCAATACTCTTTTTATTTTAACGGAAAGTATTGGGCTGCGAAGCCCGTATTTGAGGCACCGAGGGGGTTTCATCATTCTTATTCAAGCGTTTCAGCCAAGGAGTTCATCTTGAATCAATTTTACAAAAACCTGGCATTGTGGCTGGTCATTGGCATCATATTGATCACCCTTTTTAATATTTTCAACCAAACCGCCAGAACCCAGCCTGAAATCATGTTCAGTGAGTTCATGAATCAGGTGGAAAACGGCGATGTGTCCGAGGTTGTGATCCAGGGCGATCATATTTCCGGAAAATACAGCGACGGCAAGCCGTTTCAGACTTACGCTCCCAGCGAAGACCCGAATATGATCTCCATCATGCGGGAAAAGGGAGTGCACATCCTGGTGACTCCTCCGGAACAGACGAGCTGGTACATGAACGTGCTCATTTCCTGGTTCCCGATGCTGCTGCTTTTGGCGATCTGGATATTTTTCATGCGTCAGATGCAGTCGGGAGGCGGCAAGGCCCTTTCCTTCGGCAAGAGCAAGGCGCGTTTACTGAGCGAGTCGAAAAAGAAGATCACCTTCAAGGATGTTGCCGGCTGTGACGAGGCCAAGGAAGAAGTCCACGAAATCATTGAATTCCTCAAGGAACCGCAGAAGTTCAGCAAGCTCGGCGGCAAGATCCCGAAGGGCGTGCTGATGGTGGGCCCGCCCGGCACCGGCAAGACCCTGCTGGCGCGCGCCATCGCCGGAGAAGCCAACGTGCCGTTCTTCAGCATCAGCGGTTCGGACTTTGTTGAAATGTTCGTCGGGGTCGGCGCTTCGCGCGTTCGTGACCTGTTCGAACAGGGCAAGAAAAACAGCCCCTGTATCATTTTCATCGACGAAATCGACGCCGTGGGCCGGCACCGTGGCGCGGGCCTGGGCGGCGGACACGATGAGCGCGAACAGACCCTCAACCAGTTGCTGGTCGAGATGGACGGTTTCGAAAACAACGAAGGCGTGATCCTGATTGCGGCCACCAACCGGCCGGATGTTCTGGACCCCGCCCTGCTCAGGCCGGGACGGTTCGACCGTCAGGTGGTCGTGGCCCAGCCCGACATCAAGGGCCGTGAAGCGATCCTGAAAATTCACACGGCGAACGTGCCGATCACCGACGATGTGGACCTCAAAACCATCGCCCGGGGAACGCCCGGTTTTACCGGCGCGGACCTGGCCAACCTGGTCAATGAGGCGGCCCTCCTGGCGGCGCGGAATGAAAAGAATTCCGTCACCATGGCGGATTTCGAGGACGCCAAGGACAAGGTCATGATGGGGGTGGAGCGCCGC
>JAGQJZ010000077.1 GCA_020430445.1 Nitrospina sp. | reverse complement strand
CGGCGGCCATCGAGCAGTTGAACATACTCGGGCGCGACCTGGAGATCGACGTTTTCCAGGCGGGCGATGAAAAGAATCCGGTCGAAATCTGCAAAAAGGCGGTGCGGCAGGCGGAGCGCGACGTCAAGGGCATCGTCATTCTGGACACGGCGGGCCGCCAGCAGGTCGACGAGGAACTGATGCAGGAGTTGCGGCAGATCCGCGACGCGGTCGAGCCGCACGAAACCCTGTTCGTCGCCGACTCGATGATGGGTCAGCAGGCGGCGGAAGTCGCCAAAACCTTCCACGATGCCGTGGGCATCGACGGGGTGGTGTTGACGAAGATGGACGGTGACGCCCGCGGCGGCGCGGCGCTTTCGATCAAGTCCGTCACCGGCAAGCCGATCAAGTTCATCGGTACCGGCGAAAAGCTCGACGCGTTCGAGACCTTTCATCCGGACCGCATCGTTTCGCGCATGCTCGATATGGGCGACGTGCTCAGTTTCATCGACAAGGCCAAGGAAGCCTACGACCTGGAGCAGAGCAAGAAGCTCCAGAAGAAGATCAAGAAGAACCAGTTCGACTTCAACGATTTCCGCGAACAGCTCCAGCAGATCAAGAAAATGGGATCGATGCAGGACATGCTGTCGATGATTCCCGGCGCGGGCAAGCTGCTCAAGGGCGTCAAGGTGGACGACAAACAGTTCGTGCGGGTGGAGGCGATCATCGATTCGATGACTCCCTACGAACGGGAGAATCACCAGATGATCAATGGCAGCCGCAAGAAGCGCATCGCCCAGGGAAGCGGAACCCAGATCAACGAAGTCAACCGTCTGCTCAAGCAGTTTGCGCAGATGCGGAAAATGATGAAGAAATTCTCGTCCGGCCGCATGCCCCCCGGGTTCAATCTGGGCAGCATGCTGGGCCGGCGCGGGTAGTGCAGGCACAGTGAACCGGGCCGGGGAGACCTGGCTTTAACAAAACCCAAGTGGTCGAAAGGAGAATGCGTTTTGGTAGTGATCAGATTAAGCCGGCGTGGAGCAAAAAAAAGGCCCTTCTATCGAGTTGTGGCGGTGGATAAACGTAAGCGGCGTGATGGCCGGTGTCTGGAAGTGCTCGGCACCTTCGATCCCCTGATTGAAGAAGACCCTTTCAAGGTCGACCTCGAGAAGGCCAAGGGATGGCTGGCCAAGGGGGCGCAGCCCTCGAAAACCGTCGCTTCCTTTCTGAAAAAAGCGGGAGTGGAGCTGTCGTAAAGGACCTTTCAACCGACTTGACCTGAGCTTCTCCGTTTCGCGTTGCGAATGTGCGGGCCGACACCTGGTGTTGCCGTTGTGGAGGGTTTGGGCATGAAAGATTTGATCTGCGAGATCGCGAAAGCACTTGTGGACTTCCCCGATCAGGTCAGCATCCGGGAAGTGGAAGGTGAAAAGACAACCGTGCTCGAGTTGCGGGTGGCCAAGGAAGACCTGGGCAAGGTGATCGGCAAACAGGGAAAAACGGCCCGGGCCATGCGGACCATCCTGAATGCCTACGCCACCAAACTCAAGAAAAGAGCCGTCCTCGAAATCATCGAATAACATGCAATGGGTTCCGGTGGGAACGTTGGGGAAAACCCACGGTCTCAAGGGCGAATTGAAATTCATTCCGGAGATCACGGACACGGAACTGTTCGACGGCCTTCGAACGGCGCGGATCGGCGGTGAAGACGAATCGGCTCCACCCAGGGAAATCGCCTCCCTGCGCGGCACGGCGTCCAGGCTGATCATCCGTTTCGAGGGCATCGACCGGATCGAAGACGCCCAGCCCCTGACCGGAAAATCCCTCCTGGTTCCGCAAGACGAGTTCCCTCCATTGCCGGAAGGCGAGCACTACTGGTTCGAAATCCTCGGCCTGGAAGCCTACGACGACACCGGCAAGTTTTACGGAACCGTCGACGAGATCATCGAAACCGGAAGCAACGATGTGTACGTCGTGCGCGACGGGTCCGATGAGGTCCTGTTGCCCGCGATCGATGACGTCATCCAATCCATAGACCCCGAACAGAACAGACTGGTGTTCCATGTCATCGACGGACTCCTTTAGGGCCATTCACTTCGATATCATCACGCTGTTCCCGGAAATGTTCGACGGTCCCTTCCGCGAAAGCATTCTCGACCGCGCCCGGCAGGAAGGGCGGCTGAATGTCCGCCTGCACCACCTGCGCGACTACACGCTGAACAAGCACGGCAAGGTGGACGACACCCCGTTCGGCGGCGGCGCGGGACTGGTCATGAATATCGAACCCATCGACCGCGCCCTGCAGGCGGTCAAAAAAGACCGGCCCGGCGCGTGGACGGTGCTCCTCTCCCCCAGCGGAAAGAAGTTCGACCAGAAAAAGGCGCGGGAGTTGTCGGAGAAAACAGAGATCGTTCTCATCTGCGGCCGCTACGAGGGGATCGATGAACGGGTCGCGCAGACCCTGGTGGACGAGGATTTGTCGATCGGCGACTTCGTGCTCTCCGGAGGCGAGATCGCCGCCATGGCGGTGGTCGATGCGGTGGCGCGGCTGGTGCCCGGCGTGGTGGGCGATCCGGCATCGCTTGAGGAAGAGTCGTTTGAAAACGGGCTCCTCGAATACCCGCAGTACACGCGGCCGCGCGATTATGCCGGGCTCGAGGTGCCCGAGGTGCTGGTTTCCGGCGACCACAAGAAAATCCGCGCATGGCAAAGGCAGGCGGCGCTCAAGAAAACCGCGCGCAACCGGCCGGACCTGATGGCCGATATCCCACTCACCCCGGAAGAACGCGAACTGCTGAAAGATTCCTGACGTGACAGAACCCCGGATTCCCCGACTGTACGTGGCCCTGGTGCATTTCCCCGTGCTCAACAAGCAGGGAGACATCGTCACCTCGTCCGTGACCACGCTCGACGTTCACGACATCTCGCGCATTTGCCGCACCTACGCCATCGAAACCTTTTTTGTGGTGACGCCGCTTCTGGCGCAGCAGCAACTGGTGGGGAAGATCGTCGAACACTGGATGGAAGGGTTCGGCGCGACCTACAACCCGACGCGGAAGGAAGCCCTCACAACGGCCTGTGTGCGGAACAACCTGCAGGAAGTTTCGAAGACGATCGAAAGCACGGCCGGGCGCGCGCCCAGAATACTGGTTCCCGATGCCCGGAGGTTTCCGAAAAGCGTGTCCTACACCGAGGCGAGGCGGGTCCTGAATGAAGAAGACGGACCGTTCCTGATCCTGTTCGGCACCGCCTGGGGACTGGAACGCAACCTGGTCGAGCGGGCGGACATGGTGCTGGACCCGATCGAGGGCCTGAGCGGGTACAATCACCTGCCCGTGCGCGCCGCGGCGGCGGTCATCCTGGACCGGCTGCTGGCGGACCGGGAGCCGTGAGTCGCGGGGCGGAGAGCATGGGGTGGTCAAAGGCCCATAAAGTCAAGGGGATAGCCGTTGCGGCGAAAACGTGGAGAAGGCGGCGCGGATGTTAAAATTTCCATTGCCGGAAACAAGAGGAACTGATATTATAGCGGTTTTCCAGAAACCCAGGAGTCGAGAATGAATCTGGTCGATGCTATTGAAAAAAAAGAGATGAAGGAAGAAGCCGCCGTGGTGCGTATCGGCGACACGGTGAAGGTCCACATGCGCATCGTGGAAGGTGAGAAGGAAAGGATCCAGGTCATTGAAGGCGTGGTCATCAAGATGCGTGGCAGCGCCAACCGGAAAACCATCACCGTCCGCAAGATATCCTTTGGCGTGGGGGTCGAACGGATTTTCCCGATTCATTCCCCGCGCGTGGAAAAAGTCGAAGTGGTCAAGCACGCCAAGGTGCGCCGCGCCAAGCTGTATTACCTGCGCGAACTGCGCGGCAAGGCGGCCCGCCTGAAAGAAATCAAGAAAGCGCCTACGGAAAAGAAAAGCCGGACGCGGAGCCGGGGCAAAAAAGCCAAAGCCGCCCGCGCCCAGAAAGCCGCTGGCTGACACCGCCTTCATCAAAAGAGCACTTCAAAAGATCGTACTGCGGCAGACGGCCCGGGTTTTCAGGGCCTGCGAATGGCCTGCATGAACTTTTGAAACAAATACAAAGTGAAAAGCCCGCCCCATCCTGGGGCGGGCTTTTTGTTTCGGGGAGAGAGGAGGTGGCTCTCCCCGAAAAACATCAGTGCCCCCGTTTGTCAAAATACTCGTCGTAGCGATGGGTGAAGTCCTTGGCTTCTCCCAGGGGCAGATGACAACCACGACATTTGGCGTAATCCGCTTCGATGGGTTTTCCTTCCGCTGAAAACGCGGAGAAAATCCAGTCTCCGTTTTTTAAATCCTTTGGCGCGTGCTGGCCCCAGCCTTTGCCTTTCTGCATGACATAGATTTTCGCCAGGTTGTCCTTGACGACCTTGCCATGCGGGTTTTTGAGCACGTTGCCGTCCTTGTCTTTTTTTGCGTTGTAGATTTCCATGACCAGCGTGGTGCCCTCCGGGAAGGCCTCGCCTTTTTTCGTTTTGGCCCCTTCCGGGTTGACGAAGAGGTCGCGTACCATATTCGGTTTCTGGACCGATTTTAGAAACGCCGGCCATTCGGCGTAATCGGGAAACGCGAGTTCGCCGTCTTTGGGGCTTTCCCCGGCTGTGGCCGGGAGGGTGGGCAGGGCGAGCAGACCTGCCAACAGGGCGGGTAAAACCCGATTTCGTATTTTGCCGAAGACGGTTGCAAGAGGACCTCCCGCAATGCGACCTGTTGTATTCAGACAATTTGCGGATTCTGAACAACCCAGATCCACCCGCGGCCTGGTGTGGTTTTTGGTAGCGCCCTCAAAGGAATTTTTTCCAGACATGGTCAAAGCTCCGTAGAAAGTTATGGAAAATGGGCTCCCGGCGCGGGTTTGCCATGACGCGCCGGGAGACACCATTCAAACCGGATCGGGAAATCCCCGGTCCGGCAGGGGACCGTCCATGCCCAAGCCTGGACGGCACCGCCTCTTCAATCCTCCTTGGGGAGAGAGGACTGGAAATGCAGGATCACCACTTCGGGACTGAGGTCCTGCGGCCGGATTTCCAATTGCCGAGCCCAATCCGAATCGACGCCGACCTGGATGCCTTCGTCCCGGAACCACTCCAGCATGTATTTGAGTTCCGCGTCGATCTGGTTTTTGGTGAGCCAGGCCACACCCTCTCCAGACACGGAGAGGCGGATTTCCGGTTTTATCTTTTTGGCGTTCTGCCGCATGTGCAGGTTCACCTGCACCAGCGATTCCTTCAGACCCTCAAGCGATTTGGAATCGACCTTGTATAAAAGTTTCTGCGGCACCGATGTGCGCTGAGCTTGCGGGCTGGCGAAAACCGCCGCGTTCGCGGTGGTCGCCAGGGAACCGGCGAGCAGCAGAAAAACATGGCTCCAAAGCGAAAAGGAGCTTTCGAGAGTTTTCATGACACACTCCTGTGGAACCCGGCCTGTGAGACGGAAAACACGCGTGTTCAGGCGGAGGTTTCCCGTACCGTCACGGGTTCAATCAAAAAAGATTGTGATTTGAAACGAGAGTCAGTTGGAGTGTGGTGCCTGGGGAGGGGGCGCGATCTCTTCGGGAGATCGGGAAAGCATGGGATGCAGGGAGGGGAAGAGTTCCTGATCGGTGCAGGGGGCTTCGGCGGCCTGAGAGACGACACCGTAAAACGAACCGCCGGTTTTGACAACGGACTTGCCGTCCGGCCCGGTTTCCCCGCCACAGTCCGTGCCGATGCGGACCGTGCCGTCCTGTTCCGTCTGGCGTGATTTCATGTGCGGACAGGGACGGCTGGAATCGTGGCCGTTGAGAACGCAGTGCAGGGACTGCTGATCTTTTTGCGTGACTTCCGTATTTGCGGAATGCGGGTGCTGGCCAAACGGAGAATGCTCGTCGTGGTGCGTCACCATGCCCGGGCCTTCATGGATATGGGCCGGACCGGGATGTGCCCAGGCGGAAGAGGCCGTGAACAACGCCGCAACCAGAAAAGAGCACGTCACAAGTTTTCGGACAATGGAACTCATGATTCGATTCTAACTCGATTCGTCCAGAAAAATCGACAAAAATTTTTGACGGAATTTTGCGGACGGAATTTTTCTGCATGACGCGGCAGGGTTGCCAGGGTGGATTCTGACAATCAGTTCTGTTGAAAACCGGGAATTCTTTTGCTAGAAAGGAACCATGTTTCGGTTCCGCTTGCTTTTAACACTTTGTGCGTTGCTGGGGGCGATGGCCGCCGCGCCGGCATTTGCCGCCGCGCCGGTTGCCGTGTCTCACGGCCCTTTTGGGCCGGACCAGCCTCACCGGGCGCACTGCAAGCTCCATGGACACGCCCTCCAGAATCCGTGTCCTCATGTCATGGAGCACAAAGAGGCGCACTCTGACGGTTTCGGTTTTCGGCACGACTGCGGTCCTCTTGCCCATTCGGGCGCGCCCGGTGTTGAGGCCCCGGCGCATTCACCCGGTGTCGCAACTTGTGCCTGTTCGCTTCCGGCATCGATTCCGCTGCTGAAGGCGTGCCTGCAGAAGACCGCCCCCATGGCGTGGATGGCGACCCAACCGTTGCCTCCGCCTCCCGAAGTCGACTGACCTTTCTTCTCATTCCCTGAATTTAAAATTTGATGGGGAAACCCGTGGTTCCCTACCGGAACCGGGCGGGCTTTTGCGTGCGTGCGTTTGCAGAACCGATGCGAACCGCCGGGCCGCTCCGTCGCGCGCTTCCCCGATATTTCAATAATGGAGTCGACAATGAAAACGTTTGTGGAAAAAACCTTCATCGGGATGGGGGTGCTGGTATTGCTGGTTGTGGGCGGGGGCGGGGCCGCCGCCGAGGAGAGCGAGACCGTCTCCGGTCGGGAACGTTCGCTGAATGAAGTCAAAGTGATCGCGGAACGGGAGAAAATCCACGGCACCCTGACCGTCCCCTCCAACGAGGAAGCGCTTGAAGAAATTCAAACGGCGCCGGGTGGTGTCAACCTGCAGCCCGCGGAACGGTTCGAAAAAAATTATGTGCAAAGTTTTGACGATGCCCTGGCGCTGGTTCCCGGCGTGTTTTCCCAAAGGCGTTTCGGCCAGGAGGTGCGCCTGTCGTTACGGGGTTCCGGGCTTGCGCGGGGATTCCACATGCTGGGCCTGCGCCTGTTGCAGGACGGCATTCCCTACAATCTGGCCGATGGCAGCGGCGATTTCCAGGAATCGGATTTCCTTGCGCTGCAGCGCATCGAAGTCTTCAAAGGCGGCAATGCCCTGCAGCACGGCGGCACCACCCTGGGAGGCGCGATCAACCTGGTCACCAAAAACGGACGCAGCCATCCGGGGCACGAGTTCCGCTTTGAAACCGGGTCCGATGAAACGTTCAACCTGCATGCCCAGGCCGGTTATGAATTCGAACGGTCGGACTTGTTTGTCAGCCTGAGCGGGGCCTTCACGGATGATTTCAGGGAACACTCGCGCCAGGAGACGTTCAAGTTCAACGGCAATTACGGTTACCGTCTGTCCGACAAGGTTGAAACGCGGTTTTACATGACCACCAACCTGATCGCCCAGGAACTTCCGGGTGAAATTCCCTTGGCGACGGCGCTCACCGTTCCGGAAACCGCGAATATGGACGCCATCGCCTCCGACTGGCAGCGCGATATCAATTCCGTCCGGATCGCGAACAAGACCACCTTCGATCTCGGCGGCGGAATATTCGCCGATGTGGGGGCCTACTTCAATCACAAAAACCTGTTCCATCCGATCACTCGTTTCTTCGGGGTCATTGACCAGGAAAGCGAGGACTTCGGCGTGTTCGGACAGGTGCGCGGCGATTACCATCTGGGTGATTTCAAAAACCACTTCCAGGCCGGGTTCACCTCCCAGTTCGGGCACACCAGCGCCCTGGTTTATTTCAATGTCGGCGGGCACCGCGCCGGTAATTTTTCCGATCAGGACCAGTTCGCCCAGACCGTCGTGTGGTACGGCGAGAACCATTTTTTCCTCCTCCCCAACCTGGCGCTGGTGACGGGAGGTCAGGTGGTGTTCGCAGGACGCGAGGCGGACAACAACCTCAACCCGGCACTCGACGATTCTGAAACCTACGTGACGTTCAATCCGCGCGTCGGTGTGATGTACGAACCGATGGAAGCGGTGCAGGTGTTCGCCAATGTCACACGCAGTTATGAACCGCCGGATTTCACCAACCTGTCGCAGGGCGGTGTGGGGTTTATCCCTCTGGCGGCGCAACACGCCTGGACCGGTGAGATCGGAACGCGCGGCCAGTACGGGGCCGTGGCGTGGGACCTCACTTTTTATCGCGCGTGGATCGACGATGAGTTCGTCCAGTTCACGCCCGGTCCGGGTTTCCCCGCGGCGACGTTCAATGCCGGGGACACGGTGCACCAGGGGATCGAAGCCGGGTTGGATGTGACGCTCGGCGAAAACCTGTTGATGGGTGGCGACCGGCTGTTGCTGCGCAACGCCTACACGTACAGTGATTTTTTCATGGAGAACGACGCCCAGTATGGGGACAATACGATACCGGGCCAGCCGCCGCATTTCTTCCAGTCCGAATTGCGCTACGAACACCGGGACGGCTGGTTCCTCGCCCCGAGGGTGGAGCACGCGAGTTCTGCGTTTGTCGATTTCACCAACCTGCTGCAGGCGCCGGACTACACGATTCTGGGATTCACGGCGGGGTATACGGTCAACGAGAATATGGATCTGTTCGTCAGCGGGCGGAATATGCTGGACGAGGAGTACGTTTCCACATTTTCGACCATCAACACGCCGACGCCTTTCAACACCTCGGTCTTTTTCCCGGGGGAGGACAGGAGAGTGTTTGGCGGCGTGCGTCTCAAGTTTTAAAACGGGTGAAGCGTTCCCCGGGGGCAACCCCGGGGACCTCATCCTGACGAGGAGATTTCTTTTATGCTGAGGACCTTCCACAGGAACCGCACGGGGATTCTGCCGGCAGCCCTGCTGCTTTTTGGAATCCTGGTTTCACCCATTGCCGTGAAGGCAGAGCCCGCACCCGGCAAGTTGTTGCTGAAAGCCCGCCACGTATTTGATGGGTCTTCGATCCACGAGAACGCCGCTGTTCTGATCGAACAGGGCCGCGTTCTTGAACTGGGACCGCAGGCCAGCGTGAAACCCGGCGGTGCCCGGGTGCTGGATCTGGGAGACGCCACCCTGCTGCCGGGCATCATTGAACTGCACGCGCACCTGACGTACCGCCATGTGCCGGAGGATGTTGTGCTGCGGCACGGTGTGACCACCGTGCGGGACGTCGGCGGTCCGCTCCATCCGCCACGGGGCGGCGACGGGCGTTTGCGCGTGCTGACTTCCGGTCCCATACTCACCGCGCCGCAAGGGTATCCGATCGTTCTCATGGGGGCCGAGCGCATCGCCACCGCGGTCGCGGATGAGGAGGAAGCCCGCCAGGCGGTTCGCGATCTCGCCAAAGGCGGGGCGGTGGTGATCAAGGTCGCTCTCGAGCCTGGTGGGGAAGCGGGCGCGCCCTGGTCTGGAGGTCACCACCACCCGGCGCATTCGGGTCACAAACACGGCCACGCGCCGGGTCCGTCACATGGAGAATCTTCTGATCCGGGAAACTGGCCGCTTCTGCCGGAGGCGGTGGTCCGGGCCATCGTCGAGGAAGCGCACCGGCATGACCTCAAGGTCACGGCCCATATCGGGGAAGAGCAGGGGGCGCGGCTGGCGGTGACGGCGGGTGTGGACGAATGGGCGCACATGCCCTGCGGCCCCATCACCGGACGGGTGCTCAAGCTGGCTGCCGAGCAGGGAGTGAAGATCGTCTCCACCCTCGACACCCTGTCACAATGCGCCGGCGCCCGGTCCAACGCCAAAGTCTGGGCGACGTTTGAAGGCGAAACTCTGTACGGTTCGGAAATCGCCCACCCGGATGTTCCCTGGGGCGTCAATGCGCAGGAACTGCTTTATCTGATGCCGTTGTTTGAAGGCGATCCGTTCAGGGTTTTACAGAGCGCGACTTCAAAAGCCGGGGCGCAACTGGGGATTCCGCTGCTGGGCACCCTGAAGCCGGGCGCGCCGGCGGACCTGATCGCCGTAAAAGGCGGGGTGGCGCACAATCTGAAAAAGCTGGAATATCCCGCCCTGGTGATTTCGGGGGGAACGGTTGTGGTCAACCGCTTTGAATGAAGAACGCGGCGGCAGTCTAGCGGATTTCCGGGTTGATGGGGATCAACTGGGCGGTCATGTTGAGGTTGTTGGACAGGTGGTCCAGCGCGGTGTAGAGGGCGTCGAGTCCTTTTGACACGGTGCCTTCGATATGAACGTAATAGGTCGGCTTCTCTCCCTCGCCGATGTTCGAGTCGAGGTGCAGGATATTCAGTCCCGCTTCCGCCAGCGAGGTGGTGATGTCTCCCACGACACCGGGGCGGTCGTCGGCATAGAGGCTGATGCGCACGTCCGGCTGAACGCTGTGCTCGTGCCCTCTCTGGACGGGGTCGATATGGCTGCGCAGCTCCAGCGGTCCGGAAACCTTGCCCACCATTTCAGAAAAATCCGCCTCAGCGCCGGGGAATTCCACCATGACCATGATGGTGAAATAATCGCCGAGCTTCGCCATGGAAGACGCGCCCAGGTTGCATCCGTTCTGGCACAGTTCCGCCGACAGGCGGGCGACGATGCCCGGGCGGTCTTCGCCCACCATTGAAAGCAGGTACCACTGGTTCATTCTGAATGTCCTGAAAAATTAGTTGTTGAAGCAACTTTAACCGATTCGCGGGGAGGCTTCAACCGCTGTGCGGCAAAGGTGCGTCAGTGCTGGCTGAGGTGCATCGCGGGTTGTGACGCCGGGACAGCGCCCGTTGTGTTGGGCGAAGCGATGGGCTCTCTCTTTATCGGGCGCGTTTTGAGAACAGAAAGAGTCTGCGGGGAGGAACCCAGGGCGGAGGGAGACGGCTTGCCGATCCGGTTCGGATGAGTGGCGCCCGCCACCAGCGAGGCCCCGACACCGTACTTGTTCGGGTTGGCCCGGTAAATGGACTGCGCCTTGGGCAGGAGGCGGCGGATCTGGCTGATGCGGGTCGAATCCGCCGGGTGGGTGGACAAAAATTCCGGCGGCTGGGCGGAACCGGTTTTGACGTTGGCGAAGCGGATCCAGAATTTCTCGGCTTCGGCCGGATCGTACCCCGCTTTGGCCATGTAGATGGTGCCGATCTCGTCGGCTTCCGATTCCATGCCCCGGCTGAAAGGAAGAACGACGCCCAGTTGCGCGCCCAGTCCCAACGCGCCGAGGATCATGCCGCGCTGACCTTGGTCGGCCATGCTGATCGCCGCCGCGGCCATGCCGGTTTGCATGAGCATGTCCTGCGACATGCGCTGTGCTCCGTGACGGGCGATAACGTGCGCGATCTCATGCCCCATCACCGCCGCCAGTCCCGCCTCGTTCTGGCAGACCGCCAGCATGGCGCTGTAGATGGCGGTTTTTCCGCCGGGCAGGGCGAAGGCGTTGAGCTGGTCGGACTCGATCAGCCGGAACTCCCATTTCAAATCGGGCATGTTCGTCACCGCGGCGATGCGCCGTCCCACACGCTCGACGATGGCGGCGGCCTGCTGATTGGTCGAAAGCTTTTCCTCTTTCAATACCTGTTGGAAGGCCTGTTCCCCGAGGGACATCTCCTGCGAAAAGGGAACCAGGATCAGTGCTTTTTTGCCGGAAACGGGCGTCGTGGTGCACCCGGCCAGAATCCAGCTAAACAGAAGTGAACAGGTGAGAAGAATCCGAATCATGTCCCATTATAGAGGTGTGTTGCTTCCGGTTGCAAGTGATGGTTGAAAGTTGCCCTCCCATGGCGGAATGGCCTATGATGCGGCAGTGGAGACGGCGATGGAAGACTGGGAGCACCAGCTCAGACAACAGGGATACCGGACGGTGGCGGGCGTGGACGAGGCGGGGCGCGGCCCGCTGGCGGGACCGGTTGTGGCCGGTGCTATTGTGCTGCCGGAAAACGGCGATTTTGAGGGGCTCAACGATTCAAAAAAACTGTCGGAAGCCCAACGCGACTATTTTTACGAAAAACTGACCGAATCCACCCCCAATTGGTCGGTGGCGGTGGTCGAAGTCGGGGTGATCGACGAAATCAATATTTTGCAGGCGGCGCGGCTGGCGATGAAACAGGCGGTCGAAAGCCTTTCGGCGTGTCCGGACATGGTGCTGGTCGACGGCAACCGGGAGATCGCCGTCGGCATGGAGCAGAAAACCCTGGTGGGCGGCGACCGGCGCTGCCTTTCCATCGCCGCGGCCTCGGTACTGGCCAAGGTCACGCGCGACCGCCTGATGCAGGACCTGCACCGGCGGTTCCCGGGGTACGGGTTCGACCGCCACAAGGGTTACGGCACCGAACTGCACCGCGCGCGCATCGCCGAACTGGGGCCCTGTCTCGAACATCGTAAAACCTTCAAGGGAGTTAAGGAATATCTGTAATGGCGGAAGCGGTCAACAAAACGGCAAATGAATCCCTGTCACTTTTGAACCGGCGCTGGGTGGCGAAAGCCATCGACGGCGGCAAAGCGCTGGCGCTCGAGAAGACGCTCGGCATCTCGTCCGTGCTGGCGGGGTTGCTCGCCGGACGCGGCCTGGCCGATCCGGACGCGGCGCGGTTTTTCCTCGAAGCCGATCTGAAAAACCTGCACGACCCGTTTCTCATGACGGGCATGCAGGAGGCCGCCGGACGCATCGCCGACGCGGTCGGGGCGGGAGAACAAATCACCGTCTTCGGCGATTACGATGTCGACGGCGTGACTTCCGCCGCGCTCATGGTCCACTTCTTCCGCGAACTGGGATCGCCCATCGATTATTACCTGCCGGATCGGCAGGGTGAGGGCTACGGCGTCAACAAGGCGGCGCTCAAGGAAATCCGCGAACGCGGGACGGCGCTGGTCATCACGGCGGATTGCGGCATCACCGCCGTGGGCGAGACCGAATACGCCAACGGAATCGGCCTGGACGTCATCATCACCGATCACCATCAGGTCGGCGCGGAGGGCCTGCCCCAGGCGGTGGCGGTGCTCAATCCGCACCAGCCGGGCTGCACCTACCCGTTCAAATTCCTGTCCGGCGTCGGCATCGTGTTCAAGCTGGCCGCCGCGGTGCGCCGCACCCTGCTGGAGCGCGGCTGGGACAAAAGCAAACTGCCCAACCTGAAGCAGCACCTCGACCTGCTGACGCTCGGTACCATCGCCGACCTGGCGCCGCTCACGGATGAAAACCATGTGATGACCCTGCACGGGCTCGAACAGGTGCGCGCCACGCGCAAGCCGGGTCTGGTGGCCCTGAAATCCGTCGCCGGGTGCAGCGGCCGGATCGACGCGTTTTCGATCGGTTTCGGCCTGGGGCCCCGGCTCAACGCCGCCGGGCGCATGGGCAAGGCGGATTCGGGATTCCATTTGCTGGTGTCGGACGACCTGAACGCGGCCATGGAAAAGGCGCGCGACCTCGACGAGGTCAACACCCAGCGCAAGGAGACCCAGGACTGGGTGTTGAAGGAAGCGGAGTATCTTGTCGAACGGGAGGTCGACCTGGAGCGCGACCGGGTCATCGTGCTGGCGTCTGAGAACTTCCACCCCGGTGTCATCGGCATTGTGGCGTCGAAAATCGTCGAACGGTATCACCGCCCGGCGGTGCTCATCGCGATCAACGAGGAGGGCGTGGGCAAGGGATCGGCACGCAGCATTCTGGCGTTCAATCTGCACCGCGCCTTCGGAGAATGCGAGGCGCACCTCATCCAGTTCGGCGGCCACGCCTACGCGGCGGGGCTGACCATCGAACAGGAACGCATCGGGGATTTCAGGCAGGCGTTCAACGCCGTGGGCCACCGCATTCTGAATGAACGCGACCTCATACCGGAAATCGCCTTCGACGCCGAACTGAAACTTTCACAAATCGACCGGAGTTTTTTCCGCGAGGTGTCGAAGCTCGAACCTTTCGGTCAGCTCAACCCTTCGCCGGTGTTTCTGACCCGGGGCATCGCCTTCAAAAATTTCCGCAAGATCGGCAAGGACAAGACCCACGTTCGCTTTCAGGCGGCGCAGGAGCGCGGGCGTATCGAAGTGATCGGCTTCAACATGGCGCACGCCTTTGCCGGCATTGCCGATGATGACCGGCTGGACATTGTCTATCAACTGCACCGCAACGATTTTTCCGGCACGGAAAAACTGGAACTCAAACTGCTCGACATGCGTCCTGTTTCGTAAACAGTCTCACTCCACGCGCACGGCCTTCTGCGGATCGAGCTTGGCGGCGATCCGCGCCGGGTACAACCCCGCCAGCCAGGCGATCAGCCAGAACAGGCCCGTGGCCCCGATCAAGAATCCCCACGGGAAGAACACCTGGATGGTCCAGCCGAAGCTCTGCTTGTTGATGACGAAGATCAGCAGGTAGGAGACGACGATCCCTGCCACAAGCCCCAGGGCGGAACCGATGAGGCCGAGCAGGCCCGCCTCGACGAGGATCATTTTTTTCACCTGTTCGCAGAAGGCCCCGAGAAAACGCAGGATGCCGATTTCCCGTTTCCGTTCGATGATGAGCGCGATCAGCGTGTTGAACAGGCCGAGCATGGCCACCACCGCGCCGATGATCTCGAGCGAATAGGTGATGGCGAAGGTCTTGTCGAAAATGGTGAGGACTTCTTTCTTCAGCTCGGCGTTGGAGCGCACGAGGATGCGGTGGTCCTTGCCGATGCGTTTTAATATCTCGGCGCGGACTTCCGGGATATGCGACGGGTCCTGCAGGTAGACGACGAAACTGTTGACGTTGGGATCGCCGTAGTATTTCAGGAAGGTGGTACGGTCGACGACCACATACCCGCGCTCCTGCGAATAGTCGTAGTAGACCGCCGCGATCTCGATTTCCAGCGGACCTTTGGGCGTGTTGAGGCGCAGCGTGTCTCCTGTTTTCAGGTGGTGTTTGAGTGAAAAGGCTTCGGAGATGATGCCGCGGTTCTGCCCGACGGTGAGCCCGGCCAGCGCCTGCGAGGGCGGCCCCTCCTTGATGACCAGTTGCCCGTAGCGCGACAGCGCGTTGAAGTCTCCCGCCGCCAGAATTGCCGGTTCGTCTTCGTAACTGATGTTGATGGCGCGGAACAGGTCGACCGCCTTGACGCCGGGAATGGTGCGCAGGGCCTCGACCCGGTCGACGGGCAGGGTGTAGTGGTAGTCGATGTTGCGCCCGGCCTGCGCGCGCACGAACAGGTCGGCCTTCAGCGTCTGCCCGATCCAGACGACAACGGTCTGGCGGAAGCTGTGCACCATGATGCTCATGCTGATCACCATCATGAAGGCGATGGCGAGCGACGAAACGCAGATGGCGTTGCGTCCCACGTTCTGCGCCAGGTTGCGGCAGGCCAGAAGGCCCTCGCCGTAAAACAGTCTGCGGCACAGGTTGCGGGTGAGGTCGCGCGTGACGAGCAGCGCTGCGGGTGAAAACAACGACAGCCCGAGGATCAGGAGCGCCACGGCGAGGAAACCGAAGAAGGGAAAACGCGCGATGGGCGGCAGTTGGGAACACAACCCGGCGAGAAGGAACACGATCAAGCCGCTTTGCGTGAGCTTGCGGTTGCCGCGGAAAACTTTAAGATCGTAACTGCCGCGCCGCATGACGGTGGTCGGAGGCGTGGTGGCGGCGTCCCGCGCCGGGATGAGCGCCGAGGCGACGGACAGCCCCAGCCCGAGGACGAACCACGGTCCCGTCTGGTCCCAGTGAAACTCGATCTCCGTGGTGTGCGAAGGCAGGTACAGGTTGTTGACCGTCACCGTCACCGCGTCGAGCGACAACTGCGCCATGCTGTAACCCAGCGCGACTCCGAGGGCGGAGCCCACCGCGCCGATGATGCCCGCTTCCAGCAGAAAGATTGTGCCGACCAGCAACGGGTCCGCTCCCAGGGCGCGCAGCACGCCGATCTCCATGCGCCGCCGTACGACCGACAGCGAGATCATGTTGTAGATCAGGTACAGTCCCACCAGCAGGGCGACGAAACTGAGCGCCGACAGGTTGTACTGGAACGCCCGGAGCATTTTTTCGACCTGCCGGTTCTTGCGTTCCGGCCGGTCGATGCGCAGGAACTCCGGCAGAACCTCGCGCAGGCGATCGCGGTTCGCCTCGAAGCCGTCGTCGTTGCGGAATTCGACATCGATGCGGTCGAGTTTGCCGATTTTGTCGAACAGCAGTTGCGCCCCGGCGATGTCCATCAGCGCGAAATTGCCGTTGAGTGCGCGGGCGATGCCCTTGTTTTCAAGCACGCCGTTGACGTGCAGCGTCCGCACCTGACCGCCGATGAGGAAGTCGATCGGCTGGCCCGGCTTGAACGCCGTGCCGGGTATGAATTTGCCGGGCAGGATGACGCTCTTCGGATCGAGAATCAGGGGGAGGAGTCCGGCCAGATCGTTGGCGGTGGTCTGCATCGAGAAATCGCGGATGCCGGAGTCCTGCAGCAGGTCGGTGCCCAGAATCTCCACCACTTCGCCGGTGGACTGTTCGACGCCATACCCCTCGATCACCGGATAGGCTTTGATCCATTGCCGGAGCGGCAGGAGTTTTTTGAAATGCGCTTCGTCGAAGGGCATGCCCTCGACCGTGATGACGGCGTCGGCCTTGCCGAGCACGAGGTCGAGGCTCTGGCTGAACGAGAGCAGCGTCTGCTTGTTGGCGAGTTGGATGCTGATGAACACCGACACGCCGATGGCCACGCCCAGGGTGGTCAACGCGGTGCGGAAGGGGTCGCGCCACAATGGCCTGAGTATCAGCGCGGCGAACAGATCCACAAAATATTTTAATGATCGCATTGAGCCGTGTTCTTATGCAGGGGTTCTTGAGGGTCTATTTTGCACTGGGAACTGTTCATCGAAATGTTTAGCGAACGCATTGAGCCGTGCTCTCATGCAGAGGTTCTTGAGAGTATATTTTGCCCAGGAAAAGGTTCACTATTATGTGCGAACGCATTCAACAGTGCTCTCATTCCAAGGGTCTTGAAGGCGTATTTTGTCCAGGAAACGGTGCCTTATTGTGTGCGAACGCATCATCTCAGCCAACCGTTTGTCATTGGCAGTTTCATTAAAAATCATGGTGCGCCGTTTTCCAGATGCAGCCGCCCGTCGCGGATTTCAAAATGCCGGTTGCCGTATTGCGCCGCTTCCGGGTTGTGTGTCACCACGACCACGGTGGTGCTGAAATCGCGGCAGGCCTGATGCAGGAGTTCGAGAATCTTCCGGCCATTTTCGGAGTCGAGGTTGCCCGTCGGTTCGTCCGCCAGGATCAGGTGCGGTTCGTG
>JAGQJZ010000076.1 GCA_020430445.1 Nitrospina sp. | reverse complement strand
GGGGGCTTCGGCGCGGTTGACGATGACGCTATCGATGAGGCCGTATTCCTTGGCCTCTTCGCCGGTCATGAAGTGGTCGCGTTCGGTGTCTTTGCGGATTTTTTCCTTCTTCTGGCCGGAATGCTTGGCCATGATTTCATCCAGCGTATCGCGCAGTTTCTTGATTTCTTCCGCCTGGATCTGGATGTCGGTGCTCTGACCCTGAAAACCGCCCGAAGGTTGATGGATCATGATCCGGGAATTGGGCAGGGCGAAGCGCTTGCCCTTGGCTCCCGCCGTGAGCAGGAACGCGCCCATGCTGGCGGCCTGGCCGAGGCAGATCGTTTGCACGTCCGGTTTGATGTACTGCATGGTGTCGTAAATCGCCATGCCGGAGGTCACCACGCCGCCGGGGCTGTTGATGTAGAGATAGATGTCCTGTTCGGGCTCGTCGGATTCCAGGAACAGCAACTGGGCGATGATCAGGTTGGCCATGTGGTCTTCAATGGCGCTGCCTATGAAAATGATCCGGTCCTTGAGCAGACGCGAATAAATATCGTAAGACCGTTCGCCGCGGCTGGTTTGTTCCACCACGATGGGAACCAGTTGACCGGTGATCTGTTCGTGTATTTTCTGCAAAGGAGTCATAAATGCGGTCGCTTTCCTGGAATTAGTTTTGCGGTTGGTGTTCCTCTAAGAAAAAAAATCCTCATTCCACCTCCGGTGGGCCGAGGAGCACTTAAATACAAGCATTACAAGGGTTTCGCACTCTCTAATTATCGGATTTCAGGGCTTCCCTGTCAACCATTTCCTCTTTGAGATCGATCTTTTCAAAGAGGGCGTCCAGGGTCTTTTCCCGCCGCAGGCGGGTGTGGAGCCTGAGCAGTGCGCCGGACTGGGCCCATTCCTGCTTTACTTTTTGAAGGTCGCCGCCGCCCATGAGATTCATGAATTGTGCAATTTCCTGGTCAATCTCGCGGTTCGTGACCTCAACTTCCAAGTTTTCAGCGAGTTTCCCGATGACCAGCTCCTGCTGCAACAGCTTGACGGCATCTTCGCGGTGCTTTTTCTCGTCCGCCGGAGTGACGGGGACCTCGCCGTCTTCGTGTGGAACAGCGCCTCCCTCTCCCGCTTCCTTCTGCTGTTCACGCTTGACCATGAACCCGATCTGCTCCTGCACCAGCCGCTCGGGGATGTCGATTGGATTCAGGGCGCCGAGCTGGGCGGCGAGCTCCACCCGGGCGTTCTTCCTGGCCTGGACCTTTTCGTACTCCTCCAGCCCTTTTCTCAGCCCCTCGCGCATCTCGGCCACGGTCTGGTAATTCTTTTCCGGATCGGCTTTTTTCGCCAGTTCGTCGTCGATCTCCGGTATTTCCTTGATCTGGATGCCCTTGAGCGTCACCTTGAAGTCGATGGCCTGGCTTGCCAGGGCCGTGTTGGGGTGCTGGTCGGACAGTTTCAGGTTGAATTCGCGGACTTCGCCCACATTCATGCCCATCAGGTTTTCGTCGAAGCCCTCGATAAGGTTCTTGGACCCGACCTGAATCACGTAGTCCTGGGCCGAAGTTCCGGCCACGGGCTTGCCGTTCTGGCTCCCTTCAAAATCGATTTTCACCAGATCTCCCGTTTCCACGCCCCGGTCCATGATGGGCACGGATTTGGCGTTCCGCTCACGGTAGACCTCGACCACCTTGTCGATGTCCTCATCGGTGACCCGGGCGACCTTGAGGGTCAGGTCGATTTTGGAAAAATCCGCAATTTCGAACTCCGGGACCACTTCCAGGTCGGCGGTGACCGTGATGTCCGTCCCTTCCTCCGCTTCGATATTCAACTGCCGGGGCTCGCCGATGGCCTTCAGGTTTTTTTCCTCAATCGCCTCGGCGAGGCTGTCCGATACCAGTTGGGTGAGGACCTCTTTTTTGACTTCGGGGCCGAACCGCTTTTCCAGCATGGCCTGGGGCACCTTGCCCTTGCGAAAGCCGGGGACGGAAACCTCGTGACTCAGTTTCTTGTAATAGGCCTTGAGTTTCTGTTGATAGGTTGCGAGCGGGATTTCCAGCTTCAACTTGCGGTTGCAGGAGTCAATGGTTTCGATATCGATTTTCATACACTCTCAGGTTCAATCTGTTGGATTAGGGTTGCAGACGGCTGGGGGCGTGCCCGGGGGCGGTCTATTTCGGGACGGTATCGACCGGTCCCGGGGCCCTATCTTAACCCAAACCTGCCCCGGTGGCTATCCGATACCGGTCTAATTCAGGAAATTTTGACGAAGTTCAAAAAGCCCCTTTTCGGGTAAATCGTGACTGGGGTTAGTCGTTTTTTTGGCCTTGAAAAGGCCGAATGTTGGCCTTAACCTTTTTTTAAAGGCAAGGTGTATCCCGGGGGGGAATGGTGGTTTTACGGCCTGAAATAGGGCCAAACACGGCTCGCCTGTTTTCAGGCAGAGCCTGCAAAATGGGTTCTGAAATGGAGCTTCCACCACCACAGAACGAGCGCGGTCCTCTGACTCACCATCAGATATTTTCTGATGAGAAAAGCCTGAAAGCGCTGTTCGACGTGATCGTCAATCCGGTCATTATCATCGACCGGGTGGGACGTATTCAAGCCGTGAATCCGGCGACCCATCAGGTTTTTGGTTACCGGGACTATGAAATCATCGGTCAGAATGTGAATGTCCTGATGCCGGAGCCTTACCGCTCCGAGCATGATGAATACCTTCAGAATTATTTCAATACCGGCAAGGCCAAGATCATCGGCGTGGGGCGCGATGTCGTCGCGCTCAGGAAAAACGGCGAGGAGTTTCCCATCAACCTGGCGATCAGCCGGATGGACCGGGTGGACGGGACGTTTTTCGTCGGCGTGGTCACCGATATTTCCCTCCAGAAAAAATCCGAGCAGGATCTCAAAAACAGCGAAGCCAAGGTAGAAGCCCTTTTTGACGTGATCGTCAATCCGGTCATCATCATCGACCGCACGGGCCGTATCCAGGCGGTCAATCCGGCAACCCGCCAGGTGTTCGGTTACACGGATGATGAGCTTCTGGGGCAGAACGTCCGGGTCCTGATGCCGGAGCCGTACCGGTCCGAGCACGACGGGTATCTGCAAAATTATTTCAATACCGGCAAGGGCAAGATCATTGGTGTGGGACGCGATGTCGTCGCGCTCAGGAAAAACGGCGAGGAATTCCCCATCAACCTGGCGATCAGCCGCATGGATCAGGAGAGCGGAACGTTTTTCGTCGGCGTGGTGACGGACATCTCGAGCCATATCAAGCTGCAGAGGGAGTTGAGGGTGGCCCATGCTCAGGCTCTCGAATCCCAGCAGGAGGCGGAAGCTGCGAACCAATCCAAAACCCTGTTTCTTGCCAACATGAGCCATGAAATCCGGACGCCCATGAATGCGGTGCTGGGGTACGCGCAGGTTTTGCAGAGGAATGAGTCCATCAGTACCGCCGGCCAAAAGCAGTTGCAGGCCATGATCCGTTCGGGTGAACACCTTCTGTTCCTTATTAACGACATTCTCGACCTTTCGAAAATCGAATCCGGAAAAATGGATTTGAACGTCGCCACGTTCGACCTTTCTTTACTGGTCAAGGACGTGCTGCATATTTTGAAACCCCGTTTCCAGAAAAAACAACTGGAGTATGAACTCAATTATTTCACTGACAAAATATTCGATGTGCAGGGGGATGAGGGAAAACTGAGGCAGTCCTTGATCAATCTTCTGGGGAATGCGATCAAGTTCACCGACCGGGGAAAGATCGTGCTCGAGGTGCGAAATCCAAAACCGGAGCATTTTTTATTCCTGGTCAAGGACACGGGGTGCGGCCTTGCCCCGGACGAACTGGCGGTGGTGTTTGAAACCTTCGCCCAGACCGAGGAAGGCCGGAAAAGGGGAGGCGCGGGGCTTGGCCTTTCGATAACGAAACGGCAGATCGCCTTGATGGGCGGCCAGCTCGCGGCGCAATCCCGGGCGGGAGAGGGGAGTACATTTTATTTTTCCCTCAAACTTCCCCGGCCCAGTGGAGAGAAAAAGGTCAATTACAAATCAGAGAGGATCACGGCGATACGGGGCGGCATTTCGAAAAGGATTCTGGTTGCCGACGACAATTCGACCAATTGTGAAATTCTGGTGACGTTACTCACGCCCGTGGGATTTGACGTGGCTGTTGTCAGCGGTGGAAAGGATGTTCTCAGCGAACTTCAGACATCACAGTTTGACCTGTTGTTGATCGATCAGGCCATGCCGGATCAGACCGGTATTTCAACGATTGAGATGGTTCGCAAATCCTTTTCCCGGGAAGCGTTTCCGATCATTCTTCTCTCGGCGTCGGTTCTGGAGTCTGATGTTGAGTCGGCCTACCGGGCGGGATGCGATTATTTTCTCCCCAAACCGTTCAATGTGGAAGAGCTGCTCCATTCCATGGGCACTTTGCTGGACTTGGAATACGACAAAATTTCCCTGGAGGCGACCGAGATTCATGAAAAGGACGTCCAGGTGGAACGTCTCGATATTTCCGATGAATGGGTGTCGTCCATGATCGCTTTTTCAGAAAGCGGGAATATCGACGACATTGAGGAAATGGTGGAAGCGTTTGAACCGACGGATCAGGAGTCAAAAAATTTCAAACATTTTCTGGAGGACAGGATCGCGGAGGCGGATACGATCACGCTGGTCAGATTCTTGAAAAAACTGAAAACGACGCTTCCCGGTTCTTGAAAAAAGGGTTGAAACGCTTCCCTTGAATATAAAAAACGGTGGGTTGGCGAAAGGTTTAGAGCGAGTTTTCACCCATTGGATTCCTTCGACAGGAGAAAACAATGAACAATAATGGCGGAAATTCGAATGGAGTTTCTTATCTCGAGAATTCCATGAAGTTTATGAATATGGAAGGAAAGGATTTTAAACTGGAAATCTTGTCGAAAAAGCTGATCGCCGGCTCCAAGATTTGCATCGTCGATGATGTGGCCGAAAATGTAAAACTCCTCCGGGCCATTCTCAAGGAAAGGGGATACAAAACCTGCGTTGCCCAAAGCGGCGCCCAGGCTCTGGAAGTGATCCGGGAAAACAACAAGGTCGAAGGGGGCCTGCACCTGATCCTCCTCGACATCATGATGGAGGAAATGGATTCCGGGTTCAAGTTGTGCAAGGAGCTTAAAAAAGACCCGAAGACGGCGAACCTCCCCATCATCTTCATGTCAGCCCGCAATGAAACGTCTGACATTGTGTACGGGCTGGAGTTGGGAGCGGAAGATTACATCACCAAACCGTTTCAGGACATGGAGGTCATGGCGCGGGTGGAGCGCAACCTGGCCAATTACCACCATAAGCTGATGCTGTTCCGGCTGTTCGGCTGGTTGAAGAACGCCAATTACGATACGGTGGAACGGCTGAACCGGGCCGCGGAATATAAAGACAATGAGACAGGAAACCATGTCAAACGCATGTCGGAGTCTTCCCGGATCCTGGGGTTGAAATACGGGTATTCCCCTGAAGAAGCGGAGATCCTCTACCATGCCGCGGGAATGCACGACATCGGGAAAATCGGCATCCCCGATCGCGTTTTGCTAAAACCGGGAAAACTGGATATAGAAGAATGGAAAATCATGAAAGCGCATACCTTCATCGGAGGGTACATTCTGGAAAACAGCAAGTCTCCGATCCTGAACCTGGGGGCCACCATCGCCACCACGCATCATGAAAAGTTCGACGGTTCGGGATATCCCAACGGCCTGGAAGGGGATGAAATAGACCTGGCGGGCCGCATTGTCGCCATTTGCGATGTCTTCGATGCCCTCACTTCGGTCCGGCCTTACAAAGAGGCCTGGCCCGTCGAACTGGCGATGGAATATATTGTGGACCAAAAAGGCCGGCATTTTGATCCGGTCCTGGTGGATATGTTCGCGGAGGTCCTTCCCGATATCCTGGAGACAACCCGGTTTATCCGTGGGGACTGAGACACGCCTTTAAAACCAAAAGCGGGAATTCTTTCTTTCGCGCGGCCTTACTTTGACTCAGGCGCTCCACAGGATAAATTTTTAAGATTGTTTTTTGCGCCAAGGCGCCGTCCCACGGCGGGCGGACCTGCGGTCGGCAGCTTTGAAGCCGTTCGGTAGAAAAGAAAATCCCAGACGTGTCATTCTGAGCGAGCCTCTTTCTCCGAGTCTGTCCTGAGCCTGTCGAAGGAAAGAATCCCGCCTTTGCTTTTGACTTTTTTTTCAAACGGGCCGCAAGGACCGTCCTCGCGAGCGACCGGAGGGAGTGCGGCGACCCAGAAGTCTGGATTGCTTCGTCGCGTTGCTCCTCGCAATGACGACTTGAGGACCATAAGGTGGCCCTGTCCTGAGCTTGTCGAAGGAAAGAATCTCGGACCTCGCGGTCGGCAGCTTTGAAGCCGTTCGGTAGAAAAGAAAATTCCAGACGTGTCATTCTGAGGCGAAGCGTCAGCGGAGCTGAAGAATCCCGCCTTTGCTTTTATTTTTTGATTTTTGCAAGAATCTCCTTCGTAAAGAAGGAAATTCATTCCTCGGAACATTCAGAGATGAGTGTTTGAACGCCCATTGGTTTTTATCTCTCCAGGATGCAAAGGACAAGATCGAATCCTGGAGAGAGGAGTATAATAGTTTTCTCCGCACAGCTCTCTAGGCGATCTCACACCCTTCGAATTTGCGGAACAACGCGCTGATCCGGACCAGAAAAATACCCGATTTTTCTTGAGTCCGGCTGGTACAGATTCGGGGTAAGGGTCAATACAACGGGCAGAAACTTTTTGAAGTAGGAGAAAAGGTGGGGGCTTTTAATTCATTTCCTAAACCAATTGAAAATCCAGAATTCATTTGCAGGTAACTTTTTATAGTCCCCAAAATATAAGTAAGGCTTGAAATGGTCAGAGATTCTAGAAATAGTATCTAGTAAAAACTTAACATGCTCCATTTTCTCCTGAGCCCATTTTTGCCGATCTGAGGGGTCCTCTGGCCGGTCTTGATAGGAGGTTAACCAAGCATAGCTGTTATTTAGATCAGTAAACAGTGCTTGAATATCTTCCCCAAACAGAGATTTTGCTCTGTGAAGGCCGATTCCTCTAAATGATTCATGTGCTGCGATTAGTGCCTTTTCAATATCCTCATTTTGTTTTTCGTTTTTACCGTATTTTGGAATGCCTCCATGCGAAAAAACACTACTGCAAAACTCTAAAGTTCTTTCATAGATATCCCATCTTTTATCGAATAAATCGAGACGAAATTTTTCATGGGTAAATTTATATGCTTGGTTACTAAAGTGAGCTGCAATTGCACCAAAAAGCACAATAGGCAAAAGCTGGAATTGATTCTTTACAAAAGCAATTATAATTGAAGCTATAATTGTAACACCTAAAATAATTCTTAAAATGGTTTCATTCATAAGCAATTACTTTCGAATGGTAAAGGGGGCAAGTCTCTTATTGCATTAGAGTTGGTGGTTTTACCGGCAAGTCCTTTTCCCGCCGAAAAATTTTCAGGATTAAATATCAAAAGCAAAGGCGAGATTCTTCAGCTCCGCTGACGCTTCACTCAGAATGACACGTCTGGGGCGGTAAGTTTCTTGGGAATGATTCTGCAGTAAAACTCATCGAAGGTATTTTGCGCGTCAAGACGTCGGCCCTCCGCAAGGAGTTCTGCTGAAAAACTTTCTGAGGAAATTGTGTGCGTCAAGAACCCGCCCCCACCGGAAGGTGGTGCGAGAGGGGGGACTCGAACCCCCACGGTTGCCCACTGGATCCTAAATCTTTCTGAAAAGTGCCGGAGGCGGGACTCGAACCCGCAATCCCTTACGGGAGACGGCTCCTAAAGCCGTTGTGTATGCCAATTTCACCACTCCGGCCTGTTAAGTGGCTGTTGTGCGACAGCCTGCAACATTCACAGGCAGACTATTTCCCCGGTGGGAAGGGCTTTGCACGACTCGATTATATCCTTTATCTTCCGCACGAACTCCCAGTCACCAGCCCAGGCAGCACCGCAAGCAATGAGAAAAAGGACAAAGAAAGCGTATAACAGTATTTCACCTTTTCGCACGGATGATCTCCTCTTCAAGTTTCTCCGCCACCCTCGCGAGTCACCGGACCGGGCGGCCCGATGATGGATTCATTTTACCCCAAAGTTCAAACGAAACGGCACATCACCTGTTTTTACTGCGCGGCTTGATGTCGCGCGGCAGCAGCACCTGCCGGGGCGCGTAAAATCCCTTCGGCACCGTGAGGTTGGGATACACCCACACATGTGCGCCGAGCACGCTGCCCGGACTGAGCACGGCGTTGCAGCCGAGTTCCACATGGTCGCCGAGCACCGATCCCAGTTTGGGTGTGCCCGTGTCCACCTCGCCCTCTTCCGCCGGCAGGCGAATGTTGTGGATGAAACCGTTCAGCTTTTCCTCGGACGTCCGGAACTGCAGGTTGGCCAGCTTCGATCCCGCGCCCATGTTGACGTAGCTTCCCAGCACGCTGTCGCCGATGTAATTGAAGTGCCCCGCCTCGGTGTGGTTCATCAGGATGCTGTTCTTGATCTCGGTGGCGTGACCCAGCGTGCAATGGTTGCCCGTCAGCACGTTGCCGCGCAGATAGGCCCCCTGCCTCACATCGCAGTTCTCGCCGATCACGCACGGCCCCTTGATGATGGCCGAAGGTTCCAGCTTCGTGCCCTTGCCGATGGCGATGCCGAGTTTGGGAAACACCACCGCCTCGTCGAGCTGCATCCACTGGGTGATAAAGAGGCCGGGATCGGAACCGCACCCGTCTTCCGTCACCGTGGCCTCGGCGATGGAGTCCATCCGCCGCGCCGAGTGTTCGCATGTGTTCAGAATGTAGCGCAGCCCCGGCTCCAGGTTGCGCACCGCCTCCCAGGGGTTTTCCGGTTCTTCCACCAAATGGCGGTGGCGGAAACCGCTCAGGTGAGGAAAGAGGTCTTCAAGTGCCAGCACGATGAAACTCCAGTCGCAGGATTCAGGTTACAGGCCGCCGACCATGCACTCGTCAAGGTACCATATTCCGCGGTCAGTGAGGCGGTAGCCTTCGGGCGTGAGTTCCGTCAGGCCCTGTTTGCCCGTTTCCATCAGCACGCGGGCTTCCGGGCCGTCTCCGGCGCGGCTTTCCGGCAGTGGTCCGGCCTGCATCGACTGAAGCAGGGCGCGTTCGGTGGCGTACAACGGATGCCCGGGATTTTTCAGTTCGTACATGAGCAGGCGCACGCCGTTCTCTCTCAGGGAGCACAGAAATTTTTCATCGGCCTTGCCGCCGCGCAGGTTGACGCTGATCTTGTTTTCCGTGCCGGAGTTGCGCACGAACACCGCCGCCGGCCGGCCGGTGGCCGCGTGAGTGAGCGACAGGTACAGCATGTCCGGGTCTTCCGGAAAGGCGGTCTGCCGGGCCTTGTACCCGCCCGCTTTCGACAGCCGCGTGACCAGCGATTTCATTTTCTTCCAGACGGCGGAGCCGGCGTGGAAACTCGGCTGATCGATGTAATAAGCGTAGCCGGTTCCCTTGAAGCCCGGCGTGAACGGTTTTTCCAGTTGGGCGAAATAGCGCTTCGGCGCGGCTTTCCTGAACAGCGACTGCGTGGCCGCAAATGTGTTGAGCGCGCTTTTGAGTCCGTTGCCGCAATAGACCGCCCGCTGCGTTTCCGGCAGGTAGCCGGTGGTGATGTTGTGCCCCGTTTCCTCGCTGCCGACGGCGAACGGCGGTCCGTATTCCCGCGCGACAGCGGGGTCGAGCGGCGGCAGGTTGTGTTCGACCGTGTCCACGTCTGCCTCCAGCCGGTTGAAGGTGGGGACATCCAGCGCGTCATTTTTTTTCAGGATTTTCAACGTGGTGACCAGATCGGCGATGGTTTTCCGGTCCTTTTTGGTGCCTTGATATTCGGCGCGCTTGCGTAGCACCCGCAGGCGGTTTTCCAGATCCATGTGCGCGGCCTTCCACAGGATCCATTTGTCGCCGACCGGCGACAGGTCCCGCCGGAGGCCCAGTCCCTCCGCCGAAACACCGGTGTTGAGGTCGCTTTCAACGGTGTGGATGTAGGAGGCGGCGGAAAAGCGGTCGGGTTGCTCCTGCATGAGGAATTTCGCCTGCAGGAAGGCGGTTTCGTCGCCGCTCAATACCAGCAAACGGTCGCCGAAGGGATCGTATTCCAACCGGTAGAAACGGTCGCCATCGGCGTCGAACACCGCGCCGCAAACGCGCAGGTCGCCTTTTTCGACGGCTTTCTTATGTTGTTTTCCCAGCGTAAAGAGCGCGATGGGTGCTTTGTGGCGCGAGAATTTTCCGCCCTTTTCGATCATGTCCTCCGTGATGAGCGCCGTGCCTTCCAGGTCCGCTACGCCCGAAAGCTGGTTGACGTTGCCGTCCTGCTTCGCGTTGACCTCGATCACCTGGCGGAAGCCCGCTTTTCTGAAAACGGAGGCGGCGATTTTGGCCAGCGCCCCGCGTGCCGGATCGACCACCAGGAGGATGTCGGCGAAGGTGCCGTCCGCGGCCCAGGAGTTTTCGGGTATGAGGTGGAACTGTTCGAACAGTTTCAGTGCTTCCTTGGTCAGGTCGATGCGGCCGCCTGAGAGAGATTTTTTGTCGAGCGGGCCCTGCCGCAGAACGGATTTGGACAGGCGTTCGTCGTCTTCCGGAAGCGGTTTCAGGCCGCGTCCATCGGAGAAAATCTTGATGCCGTTCTGGTCCTTGGGATTGTGCGAAGCCGTCACCATGAAGCCGCCCGCCGCGTTTTTGGCCCGCACCATCATCGGCACCAGCGGCGTCGGCGCGGTGCCGATCACCCAGGCGTCGGCTCCCGCTTTGCGAACCCCGCGCACGACGGCTTCCGTGAAATCGCCTTTCGGATCGCGTGGGTCCCAACCGATGACGAAGGCGCGGGCCAGGGTCTTCGATTTTTTCTTCAAGGCCAGCCGCGCGTGGGCGAAGGCGTAGCGTTCCATGAACTCTTCGGTGATGACGCCGTGTTTTGCAAACACCTGTTGCGGCGACAGGCCGGGAAACGTGGATTGCAGGGCCACTTCGCGGCGGATGCCGTCGGTTCCCTGGAGTCTTGGCGGAATTGTTTTCATGGAGGCGCGAGATTCGAAAAGTTCGGTGTTTTGTCCAACGGGGCGGGCGATGCACGGTACGGATAAACATTAGCACATTTGCCCCTGGCCGGAGCAGAATTTAGGAGAAAGAAGGATAAATAGGAGGATGAATAACCGGGTGTGTCAGTAATCGTGGAGGCGGGTTTTCAGAATCTCCACCGGGCTTTCATACAGGTCGCAGGCGACGACCGCATCGGAGCGGTCCAGCATCTGGGGAGCGAGGTTGAGGGACTCGGAGCGGACAGGATCAGCGCCGCACTTGGGAAACACCTTGGTGCAAAAGCGGCACATGTCCACCGTCTGAAATCGTTTGGATTTCTGATCCATCGTCGCCTTTGGCTTCGGATAAATAATATCAGGTTTTTCAATTGTTTAATGGAAGTTATTGTACGTGTTTTCCAATAAATGTAAACCCGGCGGGGGGCTGAAGGGAGCGAGAAACACACAAATCACGCGAGCCGCGTGTGCTGATTCCTGCTGAAAACCGTTCAGCCGGGGATGGCTTCCCTGCAGTTTCTGGCGAACGATTCATCCGCCGGGGACAGGCCGGTTTCTTTCGCCGGTGCGTAGGTTTCCGCGTGAACGTCCGTTTCGACGGAGAGGGTGGGAAGCTCCGCCATCCCGGGGGTGATCTCGTCGCGGCGCAGCAGCTCCAGCGTTCCGGGGTGGAAATGGAACTTCTCGTCCGCCAGCTTCAACGCCTCCAGCGGGTGCAGGCCGTCGGCGATCTGCGAGGTGACGAAGTCCTCGATCAGGAAATTGCGCTCCATCAGGGGAGCGTGGGCGTAGTCGGGTTTCGACAGCAGCATGAACTCCAGGTGCGGCCAGTAGTTGTTGATGAAGTCCTCAAACCGCACCGGCACCTCTTTTGAAAGGTGGATGTCCCGCGCCACGCTGTGCCCGTTTTCCAGCGCGTCGTTGTAAATGCCGACGATGTTGTGTGTCGTGTCGTAGAGAACGGTCAGGTGCCAGGCGTTGGGCACCTCCAGCGTGCGGAAGGAGTCCATGGCCTTGATGAGGCGCACCATCAGGCCGTGCATGTCTTCCATGCTCATGAAGGCCGCCGTCCACGGGAAACGCTTCTGGTACCAGGCCGGGACGTCCGCCGGAAAGTCCTGCCGGCTCACGTCCGGCGGCGGCTGGTGGTCGTTGTCGACATAGCGCAGGATGTCGTCGAGTTCCTTGTAGGCGAAATCGAGCCCGGCGCGGACGACCGTGTAGGGGAACAGCGCCCGCTGGTACTGCATGTAATCGGCGAGGACCGTATCCGTCGCCTCCCCCGGGTGGGCGTGATCGCGTTTTCGAATGTCCTTGGCGAATACCAGCACGCTAAAACTCAGAGCAGTCGGGTAATAAAAGGATGGATTGATTGGGAGGTCCCACTCCAGATTGCGGGCCCATCATAACGGATTTCACGTTATTTAAAAACCATAAGTGGCAAGAAGTTGTCTATTGGTATGGAGTCTAAAATATTTTAGGGGACGCACAAAAGCAATTAGTCAGTACAGTAGAGCTCCTCTTTCACATATTAATAGACTTTTCAATTTTTCTCTGCGAAACCAATTATACTTTCGCAAAGCTGGTCCAGTGTCTTGGAGCGTTTTCCTCGTTTATAGAGAATTTCTAATGTTGCTGCTATCAGCAAGGTATTCTTTCTATTAACTCCATCTAGGAACCCCTGCTCCTGTTTAGCGGTTTGTTCAGCGCTATTCCATACGTCTTGCCCAAAATCTAAATGAACAACTTTGGCAATGTTTGAGTGCCACATCACGACATTTTCAGTCCAGTATGTTTCATTTGGCATAGGATCTGCATTTTTTGCTCCACATAGAGTTAAAATGCATCCATTTTCACGAGGATGATTTCCTGGATTTTGCCGATTAGCTTCCGCGTCTGAATCGAACACGGCAAACGCTGGAATTCCAAGCCCTTGGGCAGTCGCCAATAGGCGGCTAAGATTCCCTTTTCCGCTCGCGATCACAAAATGGCAGCCATGCCTCCGAAACTCATTCCAACGACCGGTCAAGTTAAAGTGGGTTGATATAAATGTGACATCTTCAATTCCTTCAACAAATACCACAACACTTGCAAAAAATAATTCACTCTGAGATGGCTGCATTATTTGCTCAATAACCGCCATAGTGCTTGTTGGTGAACGTGGTGTCTCCCCAAGTGCTTTGCTTAACCTGTCGGCAATATTTTTGTGTGTTACTTGGGACATAACTGATTTTCTATCATCAGCAGATTTGCGGATCATACGGATATTTTCAAAACCCTTACCGGATACAAAGTAAGGGCTATGCGTGCTCATTAGGATCTGGGAATTCTTTGTTGAGAGGACTTCCAGAAGGTTAGCCATATGACGGGCTTGTGGAGGGTGTTGGTACAATTCCGGTTCTTCGAATCCAAGGAGAAGCGTAGGTGCGTTTCCCTCATCGTCTGCGGCGAGTTCTTGTAGAAGTGATACAAATACTGTCCGTTGAAGCCCGTGACCTAAGCGGGCTAGTTCTCCCAAAAATTCATGCTCGCCAACTGACAACCTGGCTAGTGGCTCGTTGACGGTGAACGATTTATCGTGGTTGTAGTGCCAATTTAGCCTTATTTGTGTTCCCGAATGAGTCCATTCCTGCACGCGCTTTGTTAACGAACGGCTCAAACCATTGAGGGCATTCTGTTCCTCTTGAATAATCTGTTCATACTTTTCTGCCACTTCTCTTCGTAACTCATTAATAGGCTCTTGGAAATTTACTTTAGACCTAATTGTCCTTTCCAGAAGTTGGCCAAGAGCCGTTGTCCGCCCTTCCTCTTGTTCTGTGGAAGCATCTTTAACAGCTGGTACATAGACCCATTGAATATATTTTCGTAGACGATTTTCTCCCTTGCTCCATCCATAAAACTGATTCGGACTTGATACAAGTTCACATTGCTCAGGGTTTTTCTCTTCGTAAACACGAAGTGCTGATTCCATATCTCCTTTGGTAGTTACCGCTGGAAGGTTAGGAAATTTTCCCCTCAACTCTGAGTAAATATTCTTTAATTCATCGGCCTTGGCCTTATTTTCGTTGGCTTTAAAAAAGGGAGAGAAAGCTTTTATTACAAGGCGAGCCCCATACTGTTTTACTTCAGCGCATCCGACTTGTGGGTCCCATTTCGCTTTGGCCGAAACAATAAGCTTGCCACCCCTAAAGTATGCTTTGAAGTCCTCTTGAGCCTCCACTGATAACTGTTCAAACTTTAGGGTTATTTCAGCTGGATTTTCTATATTCTTATGATGAAAATCTTCGTCTGACAACTTTAACAGATCAACAGAAGCGGCAGCCGAATTCCTGAAAAATACGTTGAGTGCCTGTAGGACTGAAGATTTGCCAGCCCCATTTGGCCCGACTAGGCAGGTGTAATTATCCAATGCAATAGTTTCATCTTCAAAAGAACGAAAATTTTTTATTCTTATTTCTGAAAGTTGCATCTTAATTTCTCAATAGCAAAAATTTTTCTTAAAATTCCAATACCATCAACAGTGACACCAATAAATCAAAAGTTAATTCAAGCCTTTCGGCAATCAACCCTTCTGCATCAGTCTTTCGAGTTTCTGCACTTTCTCCGCCAGCTTCACGAACGCCCGTAAGATGTCAGTCGAGGTGATGATGCCGATGAGCCGGTCTTTCTTCACCACGGGCAGGCACCCGATCTTGCGCTTGGCCATGATGGCCGCCGCATCCGACGCTTTGTCTTCCGGCCCGATGGTGGTGAGCTTGCGCTGCATGATATTGCGCACCTTGCGCACGGGGATGTCGATGGTCTCGCGTCCGTCGGCTCCCGGTTTGCCCTGCCGCCTCGGCCCCAGGATTTTCTTCACGTCGCGGTCGCTGATGACGCCGATCACCTTGCCCTTTTCGATCACCGGCAGGTGGCGGATGGCGTTGAAGTGGAACATCACCACCACCCGGTCCAGCATGTCGTCGGGGCTGATCGTGTAAATCTTCGTGCTCATCAGTTCCTTGACTTTCATCATCGTCCGCCCCCTTTGGCCGTTATTTGGATTTGGGATCCTTGAACAGGTTGCTGTAAAAATTGAGCAGGTTCATTTTATCCGCCGGGCTCATCGACTCAATGCCTTTTTTCAACATCTCCGTCTGCTCCGGCGAGAGCGGCCCCACGGCCTTGCCGGTGAACCGCGCCAGGTGCTCCATGCCGCCGGGAATGTGCGCCAAAAGCGCCAGGGGATTGCCCGAGGCTACCGGCGCGGATTTCCTTTTTTGTCCGGCCCACTCGAGGGCCTTCTCCGGCGTCTGGAACAGGATGTGGTCGCCGGTCAGCGTGGCGATGATGTCTTCCGTGCCCAGCAGGGTCAGCACCTCCGCCAGGGCGACGCCGTGCCTGCGGCAACTGTCGAACACGGGGCGGAAGGGCAGCTTGACGGATTTTCCCGGAAACCCGTTCTTGGTCAGGGAATGGCGGATGCTCTCGGCTACGGGATGGTTGTGGTCCATGTTCAATTAATTTGAAGTTTTGACGCTGGCATCTCGCCGGGCGGTCGTCTTTACTATTTGTTAGGGGGCTTTGCGTCAGTCAAAAGCGAACGTCCAAGGCGAAATTTTTTCCTTCGACAAGCTCAGGACAGGCTCAGGTGGGAGTCTCAAAATGATACGTTGGGCCATGAGCCGGTTTTTATGTTGGCCGTACGCCAGTACTCCCATTCTAGACCATCCCGCCGGGAGGACCCAAAAAATATGTTAAAATCGCATGCAGGATGCGGGTTTTTGCCCGGCGTCCGGTGCTGCGATCCGTGAACCTGAAACAAGGCGGAGATACAAGACGATGGCGGATAAAAAGAAAATCGGGGTGGTGCTTTCCGGATGCGGCGTGTACGACGGCGCGGAGATTCATGAAACGGTGCTGACGCTTTTGGCGATCGAACAGGCCGGGGCGGAGGCGGTGTGCATGGCGCCCAATGTCGACCAGTTGCACGTCATAAACCACCTCACCGGCGACGAAATGAACGAGAAGCGCAATGTGCTGGTGGAAGCGGCCCGCATTGCGCGTGGCAATATTGTGGATATCGCCAGCGTCAAGGCGGACGATATCGACGCGTTGATGTTCCCCGGCGGCTTTGGCGCGGCCAAGAACCTGTGCGACTTCGCCGTCAACGGCGAAAACTGCAACGTGCACCCGGAGGTCATGCGCCTGGTCCGCGAATTCAAGGACAAGCAGAAACCGCAGGCGGCGGTGTGCATTGCGCCGGCGATGATGGCCAAAATCTACCAGGGCACGGACGTCCACCCGGTGCTGACCATCGGCAACGATGCGGGCACGAGCGCCAAGATGGAGGCGATGGGCAGCCGCCACCAGACGGCCACGGTCACCGAGGCGGTGGTGGATGCGGAAAACAAGATCGTCACCAGCCCGGCCTACATGCTCGGCCAGTCCATCTCCGAGGTGAAAGAGGGGATCGACAGGACGGTCGCCGAACTGATGAAACTGCTTTAAATTTGGGCGTTTATGGAAGTTGCCCGAGGCCGCGGGCAGGCCTTCTTTTTCAAGGCCGGCGAGTTGCCTGAATAAAACCGTTGTATTACAGAGGTTCATTTGAAAGGGTTTGGGGCCTCTTTTGGGGCTCCAAACCCGGGTTTTGGCCATACCTGTAGCATCTCCCCCTCAACCGGTCCGGAAAAAGGCCCCTGGACCACGCCTAAACTGTTTTTGCTTAAGGATTTTCCGGTTTTTTCCGAAACGTTCTGAAGGACCCCCCAACGCCATCCGGCGGGTGAATCGCCCGCAAGACCAAAGCCGGCTGGTTTGCCGGGGCCCGCGCGAAACGTGGTCGCATTGCGAACATCAGACCCCTGCTAAACGGGTGGGGTGATGCGAAAACTCCCAGACAGACCCTTTCAATGAGGGAGCAGCACTTCATGAAAACCGTTCTGGTCACCGGCGGCGCCGGGTTCATCGGCAGCAACTTCATCCGCCACCTGCACAGCCGCTACCCGCATTACCGCATCCTTTTGCTCGACGCGCTCACCTACGCCGGCAATCTGGACAACATTCCGGATTCGCTCAAGGGCAACGGGCATTTCGAATTTTTCCACGGCAGCATCACGCAGCCGGACCTGGTGCGCAGCCTGGTCCAGCGCGCGGACGTGGTCGTCCATTTCGCCGCCGAATCGCACGTCACCAAATCGATCTACGACAACTCGGTGTTCTTCGAAACGGACGTCATCGGCACGCATGTCATCGCCGACGCCATCGCGCGGCACCCGGTGGAACGGTTCATCCACATTTCGACGTCGGAGGTGTACGGCACGGCATTGTCCGCGCCGATGGACGAGAACCACCCGCTCAACCCGATGAGCCCGTACGCCGCGGCCAAGGCCGGGGCCGACCGCCTGGTTTACGCTTACATGCAGACGTACAACATTCCGGCGGTGATCGTGCGCCCGTTCAACAATTACGGACCGTGCCAGCATCTGGAAAAGGCGGTGCCGAATTTCATCGTCAGCGCCCTGCTCGATGAAACGCTCACCGTGCACGGCATGGGCGA
>JAGQJZ010000075.1 GCA_020430445.1 Nitrospina sp. | reverse complement strand
AGCGGCCAGCACCATCCATTGCCCATGCCAGATCAGCCCGGCGGAGACCAGCCCGACGACGGCGTAACTCAACGTGACGGTGATGGAACCGATGAAATGGTAGGGAAGCAGGAAGGCGACAAACCGCGTCGCCAGAGGGCGGGCGTAGTCGCTCAGGTCAAAAAACCGGCTTTCGGTGGGCAGTTTGTACAAACCAGAACCTCTCGGGACACTCATTCGATCCCAACAAACTACCCCAGCGGAGCGGGATATCCAAATTTTTTTGGCCGAGGGTTTTATTTCCGGAGGGTTTCGCGAGTCTTCAGCAAATGCCGCAGATCTTGCAGGTGGCGGTGTCGCAGACGGGGGTGTGTTTTTCCTTCAGGCCGCGCTGGTAATCCCACCACAAAAAATTGTCGCGGTAACCGTGATCGATCACGTCCCACGGCATGAAGTCGTCCGGTCCGTACTGCCGGTGCACCACCTCCTCCGCCGAAGGTTGCGCCGCTTTCAACGCGCGGTTCCAGTCGAGGCCGTTCTCCAGATACGCGTTGAAGAACGACAAGGCGCGGCGATCCGCCCGTGTCAGGTAAGTCTGCAGAAACCCTTCGCGCGGCGAACCGAAACTGAGCTGCACATTGGGGAGGCGGCCGAAAGCGTTGCGCAATTTCATGAATTTCTTTTTCAGAACGGAGGTGGATTCCATCGGGTGATACTGGAACGGCGTTCCCGGTTTCGGCACCAGCGAGCTGACGGCGATGGTCAGCGTGCCGATGCGCCCCTTCGGGCGGCTGGCGTCGACATAGGCTGCCTGCACGCGGCGGACCAGCTCGATAAAGGCGTCGATGTCCTCATTCTCTTCCCACGGCAGGCCGATGATGGAATAGATTTTCAGATTGAGCACGCCCCTGGAGACAAGAAAACGGCATTTGTCGACGATGTAATCGTCGCTCGCCGCCTTGTTGATGGCGTTGCGCATGCGTTCGCTCGGCGCATCGACGGCCACGGTCAGCGTCTTCTGCCCGCTCTTTAGGATCAGGTCGACCAGTTCTTCCGTCAGCGTTTCCATGCGCAGCGAAGAAAACGAAAGCGTTTTGCCGTCGTCGACCATGCGTTTCACCAGCCGCACCAGGTCCGGGTGATCCGTCACCGAGGGGCCGACCAGGCCGATCGTCGCCGCCGCCTTGCCCTGCCGTTCCAGCGACGCGGCAAGCGAGTCGTACGTCCGGTCGATGTCCGGTTCGCGCGGCGGACGGTAGATGAATCCGGCGGTGCAGAAGCGGCACGCCCAGATGCACCCGCGCGTCACCTCCATCAGCGCCATGTCGCGGAACGTCGACTCCTCGTCGTGAATTTCGGAATGCGTGCACAACTGCGGCGAATTCTCCTCCACCCAGTGGCGCACCACTTTTTCGGGGAACCCCGGCGCCGCTTCAAGCCCGGTCTGTCCGGACCCGTCATACACCGGCGTGTAAAACCCGGGCGCGTACACGCCGGGAATCCGCGCCGCCTGCCGGGACAATTCGGCACGGTCCGGCCAATCCTGCCGGGTCACCAGATGGAAGAATTCCTGAATCATCCCCTCCGCCTCGCCAATGAAGCACAAATCGAGGATGTCGGCCATCGGCTCGGGGTTGATGAACAGGGCGGAACCGCCGGCGACGACCAGCGGCTGCTCCGGGCCGCGCTGTGCGCGGGCCAGCGGCAGGTTGAAGTAATGCAGGAGCGTCACCGCGTTCAGGTAGTCGGGCTCGAACGAAATCGAAAACGCGATCAGGTCGAATTCGGTGGGCAGACGGTTCATCTCCGTCGACCGCAACTGCTCCGGCGCAAGAGGGGCCGACTCCGGCGTCCAGCCGTTGGGCAGGCTGAGGCGGTCGCACGTCACTCCGGCGATCCGGTTGAGCAGGGCGTGCACGCGCTGGAACCCCAGGTTCGCCACCGCCACATCGGCGGTGCTCGGGTAGACCAACAACACACTCACCGGCCGTACCGGTGGCGTTATGATTTCCTGTTCTGTCAGCGTTTCGGTTTCGAGCATGATCCTTTCCCGTGGTGATCGTGTTATCTTACTGCAAATAACCGTTGCGGACCACAGGTCCCGGACACCCGGCATGGAAAATCCCGAAAAACGCATGCAAGGCTACCTCGGCAAGATCGCCACCGGCCCGCGCATGAGCAAGGACCTCACCCGCGAGGAGGCGCAGGACGGCCTCACCCTGGTGCTCGACGGCGCGGTGTCGGACGTGCGCGCGGCGCTGTTTCTCATCACCACCCGCATGAAGCTGGAAACGGAGGAGGAGAACCTCGGATTCTGGCAGGCGCTCGACGCGGCAACCGTCAAGACACCGGTTCCTCTCGACGCCCTCCTGACCGTGGCCGACGCCTTCGATGGATTCGAGCGCGTGCCCTACCACGGGTTTTACGCGCTTCCCCTGCTGGCGGAGATGGGACTGCCCGCCTGCGGCCATTCCTCCCTGCCGCAGCCGCCGAAATTCGGTCCCACGTTCGAGGACATTCTGCAAAATCATTACGGTATGGGAAAGAACGGCGGTATCAGCGCGCGCGTCGACGCGATTACGAAGCACCGTTTCGGCTTCATCGGCACGGCGCAGTGCACCCCGAAGCTCGAACGCCTGCGCGGCCTGCGCCGCGAGATCGTCAAACGCCCCATGCTGGCGACGCTCGAGAAGATGCTGCAACCATTGACGGCGAAAACAAACTATCTGGCCACCAACTACTTTCATCCCGGTTACGAAGTCTCGATGCTGGCCGTGGCGCGGACCGGTGGTTTCGACCGCGCCGTCATCGGCAACGGCATGGAAGGCGGCACGCTGTACGGCGTGCACAAGAGGGCGAAAGTTTTCATCAAAACGGAAGACGGTTCGACGGATGAAAAAACGTTCGATGCGGAATCCCTTTTCGCAGCAAATGCGCCGCGGATTCTGCAGGCCCACCGGGCGCTGAAGGAAACGCCCGCAACCCGTGAAGCCATCGCCCAAGGCGGCGAGGCGGCGCTGCGGGGAGAGGACCATCCGGCAGCGGAGATGATCGCCGTGCAGGCGGCGGTGCTGTTGTGGCTGCTCGGATTGCACAACGATGCGGGCACGGCGTACGAAGACGCGCGGGCAAAACTCAGCGGCGGCGGGTTATATGAAAAACTGATGCGCTACCTGGACGACGTTTCCTGATCCCCCCGCCCGGCGGAGCGGCTTTCCAGCATCGGCTCAAGATATTGCCACACGGTTTCCACAACCACCGCGTACCCCGCGCCCACCGGGTGGATGCCGTCCGGTTGCGTCAGGTCCCGCTGGGCGGCGACATTCTCCAGGAAAAACGGGATCAGCCCGGTTTCATACTTGTCCGCCAGCCGGTAAAACACTTCCTCGAAGCCGCGCGTGTAGTCGAGCCCGAAGTTGGGCGGAATCTTCATGCCCGCCAGCAGCACCCGCGCCTCTTTGTCGCGGCAGGCGCGGATGATCGCCTCCAGGTTTTTCTCCATTTCCGCAAGCGGCAGGCCGCGCAGGCCGTCGTTTGCGCCGAGTTCCAGGATCACAATCTCTGGCTGGTGTTTGAGCAGCCAGTCGATGCGCCTTTTGCCGCCGGCGGTGGTGTCGCCGCTGACTCCGGCGTTGACCACCTTATAGGCGTAACCCTCGTCCCGGAGCCTCTCCTGCAGGCGCGACGGGTAGCTCTCATCCGGCCGGACGCCAAACCCTGCCGTGAGACTGTCGCCAAACGCCAGGATCACCGGCTCCCCCCACGCCGGAGCGGCGCAAAAAAACAGGAGGGCGAGGCAAAAAACCACTGGAGAACGCCGCATGAGTTTGCCACAATAAAAGGATACGCATTTTTCAATGGCTTTTCCGAATCTGCAATCAAAGTGCACCGTCTGGCCTTGTGTTTTCATGTTGAGTCGATCGTGCAGACGCCGTATCGGTTACCGGATTCCGTATTGAATTGAATGATTGAAATCAGGCAACTCCAAAAATTTCTCCACGGTGGCGGCCACCGGGTCGACATCCTCAACGGCATCGACCTCACCATTCCCAACGGCGAATTTGTCGCCATCACCGGCGCATCGGGAAGCGGTAAAACCACGCTGCTGAGCCTCATCGCCGGGCTCGACGCGCCTTCCGCCGGTTCCATCTGCATTGACGGTCAGGATATCACGAAACTCGGCGAGGATGCACTGGCCGAGTTGCGGGGGCGGCGCTTCGGCTTCGTCTTCCAGAACTTTCACCTGATCCCGACCCTCACCGCGCTGGAGAACGTGATCCTCTCGGCGGAACTCAACGGCACCGCCGGGGCGCACAAGAAGTCGAAGGACCTGCTCGGCACCGTCGGCCTCGGCGAACGGCTGGACCACTACCCCTCGCAGCTCTCCGGCGGCGAACAGCAGCGCCTGTCGCTGGCGCGCGCCTTCGTCAACGATCCCGAATACGTGCTGGCGGACGAGCCCACCGGCAACCTCGACTCCACCAACTCCGACCGCGTGCTCGACCTCATCGGCGAATTGCACCGCGTCAGGCAGGCCACCGTCCTCATGGTCACGCACGAACCTCCGGTGGCGAACCGTTCCCAGAGAATCCTCACCATGGCCGACGGGCGCATCGTCTCGGACGAACCGTCGCGGGCCTCCGCATGAAACAGTTGAGTTTCGGCCAGACGCTGCGCCTCATCCAGGCGGAAAGCCGCGGCGCGGGACGCCGTTTTGTCTTCTTCGTGCTGTGCCTCGCCATCGGCGTGGGCGCGGTGATGATGATCAAGAGTTTCGGCAACCTGCTCGAGCGCTCCATCCAGCGCGAGTCGAAGGGCCTGCTCTCCGCCGACATCGAAATCCGCAGTTCCTGGGAGCAGAACGAAAAGGACCGCGCGTTCCAGAAAAAGATCCTGCCGGAAGGCACGCGCTTCGTGTTCATCAAAGAGCTGCACGCCATGGCGCAATTTTCGCGCGAGGCCGCTGCGCCGGAGCCGGGTTCCGGCACCTCCCTGCTCGTCGAGCTCAAGGCCGTGCCTGCGGCGCCGCCGCTCTACCCTTTTTACGGCGAACTCAAATACCAGCCGGCAGGCGACCTGCCGGAAAAACTCGCCAACCACGGCGCACTGGTGGAGGAAAACTTCCTCATCCGCACGGGCCTGAAAACGGGCGACACCTTCAAGCTGGGCGGAGTGACGGCGCGTATCAGCGGCGTTCTCGAAGCCGAGCCGGACCGCATCTCGCGTGCATTCAGCATCGGCCCGCGCGTTATGGTGTCGCTCGGAACACTGGACGAGGCCGGGCTCATCGCCCCGGGCAGCCGCGTCAAGCACCGCACGCTCATCGCCCTGCCGCCGGGAACGAATCTCGACAACGCCCTGCTCACACTGAAAGACGGCCTCACGGACAAGGCCGCGACCCTGCGCACCTACGACGACATGCAGTCGTCGCTCACGCAGTCGATCAAACGCATCAGCAATTACCTGGGCACGCTCAGCGTCATCGCGCTTTTGATGGGCGGCATCGGCATCGCCATGATCGTGCGCACCTTCATGGCGCAGAAACTCGACACCATCGCCATCCTCAATTGCCTCGGCGCGCGACCCAAAACCATCTTCCGCGTGTACCTGTTCCAGGCGCTGTTCCTGGGGCTCATCGGCAGCCTCATCGGCGTCGGCGCGGGATACGCCTTGCAGTATCTCCTGCCGGAGAAACTCGAGGGCCTGCTGCGCGTGACGCTCGAACCCGGGTTCGACTGGCAGCCCGCATTGCAGGCGACGCTCCTCGGCATGGGCACGACGCTGCTGTTCGCGCTGTGGCCGCTGGTCACCGCCGTGCGCACGCGGCCCCTCAGGCTGTTCCGCCACATCACGGATGAAGAAGAACTCGCGCCCGGCCCGCGCCGCCAACGCTGGCTTCTGGGATCCATCTTCTCCGCCGGGCTCTGCGCCACGGTGTTCTGGCAGGCGGAGTCGGTGACGCGCGGGCTGATCTTTCTCGTCGCATTGGGAGTTGCGGCGCTTCTGCTGCTCGGCATCTCGACACTCGTCCTCAAACTGCTGCGCCGGCTGCCGCCGTCGCCGCAGATGACGCGGCGCTATGGCCTGGCCAACCTGTACCGGCCGAACAATCAGGCGCGTTCGATCATCACCGCCATCGGCATGGGCATCATGCTGGTGCTGGCCGTGCGGCTGGTGCAGATGGACCTCATCTCCATGCTGAAGGAGAACACCAAGGGCACGCCGCCGAATTATTTTTTCATCGACATCCAGAAGGACCAGGAAGAGACGTTCAAGGAAGTGCTGGCGCAGGCCGCGCCGGAGGCGAAGGCCGAGGTCACGCCGCTGGTGCGCGCGAAATTTTCGCAGATCGACGACCGGCACGTCGACAACTGGGAGTACAGCAACCGCGCGCGCGATGAATGGTTCATCAACCGCGAGTTCGTCATGACCTACCGCAAGGGCGATCCGCCACCGGACAACGAGGTGGTCGAAGGCCAATGGTGGACGCCGGAAGAAGCCGGCACGCCGCAGGTGTCGCTGGAGGAAGACGCCGCGAAACGTCTCGGCGCGAAAATCGGCTCGACCCTCGTCATGGACATCCAGGGCATTCCCGTCTCCGCGCCCGTGACCAGCATCCGCCGCGTCGACTGGCGCAACATGCGCACCAACTTCTACATGATCTTCTCGCCCGGCGCACTCGACGGCGCGCCGGTGACCTTCGTCGCCTCGGTGCACGTCGCCCAGGAGAAGGAACTCGCCGTGCAATCGGCGGTGGTGAAGGCCTTGCCGAACATCACCGCGCTCGGCACGCGCGACATCATCGAAACCGTCGAGACCGTGGTGGGCAAACTTCTGACGCTGGTCGACTTCATGTCGACCTTCGCCATCCTGTCGGGATTGATCATTCTCTCCGGCGCCGTGGCCTCGACCAAGTTCCGGCGGTTGAAAGAGTCGGCGATACTGAAAACGCTGGGGGCGAAGCGGCGCGTGGTGGCGGCGATCCTCGGTTACGAGTACGCCACGCTCGGCGTGGTGGCGGCGGTGGTCGGCGTGGCGCTTTCGTGCGCCCTGTCGTGGGCGGTGATGGAGTACGCCGTGAAGTCGCCCTGGCATTTCCGGCCCGGCCCGCTGGCGGTGGCGCTCGTCGTGTCCGTGGTCCTCACCACGTTGACCGGCGTGCTATCCAGCCTCGACGTTCTGCGCAACAAACCCAGCCTCACCCTGCGCAAACTGGATGGGTGACTCTCCGCTTTAAAACAGTTTCTCAAAAGGCGGGTCGGCGGTGAGGACGAGGTGGTCGCCTGCGTCGCGCACCGGGTAGGCGCGGATGTCGCCATTGGGGTGCGACAGGCATTGCCCGCTGGTCACATCGTACCGCCAGCCGTGATCCGGGCAGGTGACGCAGGTCTCGGATAACGCCCCTTCCCCCAAATGCCCCCCACGGTGCTTGCAGAAGTCGTCCGTTGCGTAAAAGACGCAGTCCACATTGTAGAGGGCGATGTCGTGACCGTCGATCTCGAGCGTGCGGCCTTCCCCCGGCGGCGGCGCTTCTGTTCTGGGTATCGTGTACTCGGGCATGAGATTGTCCTGCTTTAATTAGGGGAAAAGGAAAAAACTCCCCGGCCCCTTCGGATAGAGACCTTTATAACCCTGAAAAACCCTCGAGGCGAGATACGTTCCTTCGACTTTGCTCAGGACAGGCTTCCCTGGCGGTCGGTGCAGCTCAGCCGGATTTCTGCAGCCGAGCTTTTGGGCTGTCACATTCAGCCTGCCGAAATGCGGCAGCTCGGTTTGCGCTCGCGCTGCGACCGGAAACGGACTGGACGCTCCGGCGGAATCATCTTATCCTAGGATTACATTTTAGGGCATCTCTAAAATCGCCACGGGCAGGCACTGGTTTTCAGGGCCTGCAGGTTGCCGCATTTGAAACGATCGAATTTTAGAAATCCCATCTTAAAAAAATTCCAGTCCGGCCCGCTACGGAGGAGAGATCACAATGAAACGGTCCTGTTCCCGCACACCCGCATGCCCGGTTTTTTTCTTCCTTCCACTTTTTCTGATTGGCACGCTTTGGCCGGAGGCCGCGCAGGCGGTCAACAAAGGCTACCTGCCGCGCGACGCCTACGAGGCGCCGGTGTACATTCCCCCACCGCCGCCGGAGCCGAAGGTGCACCTGACGGACCACGGCGATGGTACCGTCACCGACGACCACGGCCTGATGTGGACGATCAAGGACAGCCACTCGGACCTGGGCCACTGCCTGAACTGGCACGAGTCGAAAAAATACGTGGAAGAGCTGAATGAAAAAAAGTTCGCCGGGTACAGCGACTGGCGCATGCCTTCCCTGATGGACCTGATCAGCATTTACGACGACACGCGCGAATCCAACATCGGGCACGACGAAGATCCGGAATACACGTTGCGAACGCATCCACTGTTCGCCAAGGGCGCGGCCTACTGGCTGTGGACCTCAGAAGCGGAGTCCACGAAGCTGACCGACTGCTGCGCGCGGTCGTTTTATTTTGTTTCGGGAATGACGTTCGTCAGGCGCTTCACCATGTGCAATGACGGCGGCGTTCGCCCGGTGCGCGGCCAACTGGTTTTGAAGGACTAGCCCTTGCCGCTGTTCTTCTTCGCCTGCTCCATGGGGATGATGAGGGCTTCTTTCCTGTGGCGGACGATCTCCCCGCCGATCAGGTAAATCACGTCTTCGCAGATGTTGGTGGCGTGGTCGGCGACGCGTTCGAGGTAGCGCGAAGCGGACAACAGTTCCAGAAGCGGCCGCAGCTTTTCCGGCCCCTTGCCGAGTTGCCCTTCGAAATTATTGAACATCCTGCGGTTGAGGTCGTCCACTTCGTCGTCCATGGCGCACACGCGGCGGGCCAAAACCGGGTCGAGGTCCACCAGGGAGTCGAGCGCCTTCTGCAGCATCCACTGCGTTTTTTCCGCCATGAGGGGAAACTCGTCCGGGATGACCAGCTTGACGTGGTCCACGAGGAAGATGGCGCGTTCGGCGATGTTGACCGCAAGATCGCCGATGCGTTCCAGGTCGTTGTTGATCTTGAGCAGCGCCACGACGAGACGCAGGTCGTTGGCCACGGGCTGGTAAAGCGCGAGGACCTTGAGGCACTCCTCTTCCAGCTCCACTTCCAGGTCGTCGATCTTCGCGTCCGACTCCATGATCTGCGAGGCCAGCCGGGAATCGCGGTTGATGAGGGACCGGACGGAGCGTCCGACGTTTTCCTCCACATGCGCCCCCAGGTTGTGCGTCATTTTCTTGAGGCGCAGAATGGCATTTTCAAAATGCTGGGTGTGTCGAGGCATGGTTTTCCGCTCCTGTATCAGCCGAAACGGCCGGTGATGTAATCTTCGGTTTCCTGCTGGCTCGGGTTGGTGAATATGGTTTCGGTGGCATCGAACTCAACGAGCCGTCCCATCAGCATGAAACCCGTGTGGTCGGACACGCGGGCGGCCTGCTGCATGTTGTGTGTGACGAGAACGATCGTGTAGGTTTCCTTGAGCCCCACCATCAGTTCCTCGATTTTGGCGGTGGCGATCGGGTCCAGCGCCGAACAGGGTTCGTCCATCAGCAAGACCTCCGGCTGGACGGCGATGGCGCGGGCGATACAGAGGCGCTGCTGCTGGCCCCCGGAGAGACCGAGCGCGCTGTCCTGCAGGCGGTCCTTGACCTCATCCCACAACGCGCCGCCGCGCAGGCTCTGCTCGACGATTTCGTCGAGCTCGCTCCTTTTCTTCACGCCGTGAATGCGCGGGCCGTAGGCGATGTTCTCGTAGATGCTTTTAGGAAACGGATTCGATTTCTGGAACACCATGCCGACGCGCTTGCGCAAATCGCTGACTTCCATCTTGGGATCGTAAATATCCTCGCCGGCAATCTCCACCCGCCCTTCCAGGCGTGCTCCGTCGACGAGATCGTTCATCCGGTTGAGACAGCGCAGGAGCGTGGACTTGCCGCAACCCGAGGGCCCGATGTAGGCGGTGATCATGCGCTCGGGGATTTCCATCGAAACCCCCATCAGGGCCTGCTTGGCGCCGTAATAGAAATCCACATGGTCGATTTTGACCATGATGTTGCTTTCCTGCTCCCCGCTTTCGGTGACGGTTTCTGTATCCATATCCGACATGGTACCTTCATTTTGGCGGTTTTTGGACAAGAAAGACCGCATCTCACCCTTCATTGATCTGGCAGGTTCCATAGTTTCACCCCTACAAGCCTGAAATGGTCAATTTTTTCCTGAGCCGGTTGCGCAAGGCAATGGCCAGGCTGTTCAACAACAAAACGATGAGGAGGAGCAGAAACGTGGTGGTGTAAACCATGGGCCGGGCCGCGTCGACGTTGGGAGACTGAAACCCGACATCGTAGATATGAAACCCCAGGTGCATGAACTTGCGGTCCAGGTGGAGAAACGGGTAAAACGAATCGATCGGCAGCGCCGGGGCCAGCTTGACCACCCCGGTGATCATCAGCGGCGCCACTTCCCCCGCCGCGCGGGCCATCGCCAGGATGAGTCCCGTCAGGATCGACGGCATGACCGCGGGCAGCACGATCTTGAATATGGTTTCGAACTTGGTCGCGCCCAGGGCCAGCGCCGCCTCGCGGATGCCGCGCGGAACCGCCGCGAGGCCCTCTTCCGTGGCGACGATCACCACCGGCACGGTCAAGAGGGACAGGGTGAGCGAGGCCCAGAGGATGCCGCCGGTGCCATAAGTCGGCGTGGGCAGCGCCTCGGGATAAAAAATCTTGTCGATGGTGCCGCCGACGAAGTAGATGAAAAAACCGACGCCGAACACGCCGAACACGATCGAGGGGACGCCCGCCAGGTTGTTCACCGCAATGCGAACGGTACTCACAATTTTCCCCTGGGTGGCGTATTCCCGCAGGTAGAACGCCGCCAGAACGCCCAGCGGCGTGGCGACGATGCTCATGATCATCACCATCATGACCGTGCCAAAAATGGCCGGGAAGATGCCGCCCTCGGTATTCGATTCACGCGGTTCCCCCCAGATGAACTCCCACAATCCACCGACGAAAAACACACAGCGGTCGATCCAGCCGAAGGCGTTGGGCTGGAAAGCGTGCACGATCTGCTTGAGCGGAATCTCCTGGGTGCGCCCGTCTCCGGTGCGCACCACCAGGCTGGGGGTCAGTTGGCTCCGCAGGCGGGCGAGCTGGGTCACGTACCCTTCGTATTCCTTTTCCAACGCGGCGATGGCAGCCCGCTCTTCATCGACTTCAGGACCGCTTTTGACACCTTCCATCTCCAGGCCGCGGATGTTCAGTTTGTGATCGGAGATATCGTGGTTGATCTCGCCGATTTTAAATTTCTCGATCTCCTTGATCTCTTCCAGGATTTCCTCCACACGCGGCATCTGCTCTTCGAACGTTTCGAAAGCCTTCTCGTGCCCCGTGGCCAGAGTGTTGCCGCTTTGCCGGAACTCCTGAATGGTCCCGTAAAAATTGCCCCATTCCCTCCGCTCAAACACCGTCAGGGTTTCAGGCATGCTCCTGGACTTGATATCGTCCTCGTTGACCCAGATGAAGTCATCGCCGTACAAGTCGCGGTTGCCGCGCTTGACCTGGATGCGGAATCCATAGGAAACCGGTTCGCCCTTTTCTATTTTGATGATCTCCTCGCGATCGGTGATCTCACCGAACAGGGCCGTGTCGTCCTTCAACTCGAACCGGTACACCTCGGACGGCCAGAAATAAATCACTCCATTGACGAGGATGGCGAGGAGCAGCCCCGAAATCATGATCATGCAACCGGCGAGGGTCGCCCCCGTCAGCCAGATAAACGAATCGCCGCGGGCCCAGATTTTTTGTGCCTTGTCGATATGTGCCTTCACAGTGAATATCCCTTACAAAACACGGTAGCGTTCCCGCAGTTTGAGGCGAACCCATTCCGCCAGTGTATTGACGACAAAGGTGAACATGAACAGAAGCAGCGCCGCGAGAAACAGGATGCGGAACAGCGTTCCCCCTTCCGGCGCCTCGGGAAGCTCCACCGCGATGTTCGCCGACAGGGCACGGAAACCGGAAAAAGCACTCCAGTCCATCACCGGCGTGTTGCCGGTGGCCATCAGGACGATCATCGTTTCCCCCACGGCCCGCCCAAAGCCGATCATCAGCGCGGAGAAAATCCCCGGGCTCGCCGTCGGCAGCACCACGCGAACCGCCGTCTGCCAGCGCGTGGCCCCCAGGGCCAGGGAACCGGCGGACAACAGTTTTGGTACGCTGGAGAGCGAATCCTCGGCGATGGTGAAAATAATCGGCACCACGGCAAACCCCATGGCCATCCCCACCACCAGCGAGTTCCTCTGGTCGTAGGCCAGACCGGTGGCATCGAGCAGCCAGACGCGGAAATCCCCTTGCAGGAACACCGACTCGAACCACATGCCGAGACCGATCGCCATTCCCGTTCCCACCAGGACGATCAACAGCAGGAAATAAAACTCCATGGCCGGTTTTTTCTTGAAGAAAATCCTGAGCCCGGTGTGCTCCGTCAGGTACTGCACGCTAAAAACCAGCACAGCCACCACGAGAGGCATCATCAGGATGGAAGGCAGCAACTCCTCCACACGCGGGGCGAGCCACAAGGCCGCGAAGAAACCGAGCACGACACTGGGCAGCGCGGCCATGAATTCCACCGTCGGCTTGACCAGTTGCATCAGCGAGGAATGCATGAACTGGGACGAATAAAACGCGGCGAACAGGGCCAGCGGAGCGGCGAACAGCATCGCGTAAAGCGTTCCCTTGAGCGTGCCGAAAATCAGCGGCGTCAGGCTGAACTTGGGCTCGAATTCATCCGTCCCGCCGGTGGACTGCCAGGAGTATTCCGGATCGTCGTAGCCTTCGTAGAGCACCTCATTGAACAGCGTGTCCAGCGTAATGCCCGGATGCGGGTTGTCCACCGTCCAGTTGGCCAGCTGGCCTTTTTCATCCAGGGCGAAAATTCCATCGCCCTTCGGCGTCAACAGGACATCGACCACCCGTCCGCCAAGCTGGGAATCGATGGCGTATTCCGTCTTACCGGAAGTGCCGTAATGGTATTTGATTTTTCCGTCTTCCGCGGCGGTGATGAACCCCTTGTCCCGCTGGGCGTACCCCATGCTCCTGACCGGTCCCTCGTGACCTTCAAACTCATGCGCCACATTGAGATGGTAGCGCCCGTCTTCCCCCTTGCGCACCTGGGAAGAAAAGACGCGGCCTTCCCGGTCGCCCAGAACCAGGGTCATGCCGCCCTTGAGGAATCCCATCAGGGAAATGCCGACCGCCTTGTCCGGGGTCGCGCCGATCACTTCCACCGCTTCTTCCTGCGCATCATTGGGCAGGCTCATCTGGATCACCTGGCCCGATGCGGTGCCGGCATACACCGCGTTCAGCTCATGCCCGACGGTGAGGGAAGTGATGTCTCCCTTGTTCGGCAATTGAAATTCGTAGGTGCTCTTTTTGGTCTTCACCACCCCCATGAGGTTTTTCTTGCGCGTCAGCATGACCGCCGTGACCTTGTTTTCGCCCGTTACCGCAGCCACCACGTAACCCGATTCGCCGACATGGTGACGGACCAGCCGGACAGGCCGTTGCGCCGGGTCGAGGTCGATGAAATCGAGGACCTCGGCGGAGGGGGCGACACTCCGTTCATTTTTATCGTTGAACGTGATTTCAAAATCGATCCGGACCGCCAGCGCGCGGCCATCGGAGAGCCCCAAAACGACCGTGTTTTTTTGAGCCGGGGAACCGGCGGTGATTTTCGCCCCGGAGAGGTCCGGCAATTCGACCCGGGGCAGGCCCGCCTTCCCCTTCATGGATTGGAAAAAGATTCCTTTTTCCGTCACCACATAAGTCACGGTCTTATGCTCATCCGTGCCCATGCCGAAAATTTCCCCCTCGGCCCCGGTCTGGATCGTTTCCGTCAGTGAAACATCCGCCGACCTGAAGAGAGGCAGGACTTCGGCGAAGATGACCAGGAAAATGGCGAGGATGACGAAGATGACGGTAAAACCGCTGACCACAACGATGCGCTGGGCCAGACGGTCCTTGGCCAGCCGAGCCCGAAGGCCCCGATCGGTCGAAACCGACGGGGCCTTGGAGGGTAACGATTCTGGATCAGCAACGGCCTCGCTCATCAGTTGGTCAGAGCTCCACCCTGCAGGGCAGCCAGGTCTTCCTTGGCCACGGCGGACGGCATCGGGAAGTAGCCGCCCTTGACAACGATTTCCTGCCCTTCCTTGGACAATACGAATTTCAGGAATTCAACCGTCAGGGTATCGAGCGGCTTGTTCGGCGCCTTGTTGACATAAACGTACAGGAACCGTGCCAGCGGATAGTCGCCCGCCAGCGCGTTTTCAGCCGAAGGCTCGACAAAGTTATTTCCGGATTCCGCCAGGGGGAGCGCACGCACACCGGCGGTGCGGTAGCCGATGCCACTGTAACCCATGCCGTACTTGTCGACGCTGACACCGAGAACCACGGACGCGGAACCCGGCTGCTCTTTCACTTCATTCTTGTAGTCGCCTTTTTTCATGGCCACTTTCTTGAAAAAACCGTAGGTGCCGGAAGCGGAGTTACGGCCGAACAGGCTGATGGGGCGCTTCGCCCAGTCCCCGGTCAGCCCCAGATCGCCCCAGGTGGTGGCGTTTTTCAAACCAAATTTCTGCGTCTTGGAGAAAGCCGCATCGACCTGTGCCAGGTTGAGGCCCTTGATCGGATTGTCCTTGTGCACGAAAACCGCCAGCGCGTCCACGGCGACACGGACCGGAGTCGGTTTATAACCGAATTTGGCTTCGAAAGCATCGAGTTCTTTTGCCTTCATCTTGCGGGACATCGGACCGAGCTGGGAGGTGGCCTCGATCAATGCGGGCGGCGCGGTGGAGGAACCCTTCCCTTCGATCTGCACATTGACGTTGGGATAGGTTTCGCGGAACTTTTCGGCCCAGAAAGTCATCAGGTTGTTCAGCGTATCGGAGCCAATGCTGTTGAGGTTGCCGCTGACGCCGCTGGTTTTCTGGTAGCCGGGCAGTGCGGGGTCCACGGCGATGGGGCCGGCCAGGGCGTTGGCCGCCCAAAGCAAACCAAATGACAGCGCAAAGATGCCAGAAGAAAATGTTCGTTTCATCATCATGTTCCTTTACTTGTGGGTTTGTTTCCTCTCCAGCCGGGCAAACGTTTCTTCGGGGAGGCAGGATTCAAAGTTGCTAAACAATCAGGTCAAATATTTTGGGAAAGGAAACCGGATCGGCCCGCAGGGTTATTATCCCCCGGTATTGTTAGACTTTTGTTAGACACCCTCATTCTCCAACGACAGCCGGTCTGATTTCCCTTGCCTTAGACAGTGTCGGCAAAGAGTATCCCGTGAAAATTTGATTGGAATGAGAGTTTAGTTTGCAGGTGATTGGGGATTAACTATTTGTTTTTAGGAAGGTTAATTGAGAAAATGCTGCCCACTCCCGGCGTGCTGGCAACCTCCACGGAGCCCCCGTGCGCCTGGACGATATGCTTGACAATGGCCAGCCCCAGGCCGGTGCCGCCCATCTGCCGGCTGCGCGCCTTGTCTACCCGGTAGAAACGCTCAAACAACCGGGGGAGGTATTGCTGGTCGATGCCTTTCCCCTCATCCCTGACCTGGATCGTCATGGCGCCACTGGATTGGGCCGCCGATATCAGAATCCGCTTTTCCGGATCGCTGTACTTGATCGCGTTGTCGACCAGATTGACCACGGCCTCTTCAAGCAGCGGCGGGTTCACATTGGCGATCAGTTCCTTCGCGCAATCGAGATCGATCCGGATGCCCTTCTGCGTCGCCTTCGGCGCGCAATCGCAGATGGCGTTTTCCAGAACCTCACGCAGGTGGCATTCCTGGGTGACGATGGCGCCGGTGTCGGAATCCTGTTCGATACGCGACAGGCTGAGCAGGTCCTCGATAATGGCGTTCAGCCGTTCCGCCTGCTTGGACACGATGCCCAAAAACCGGCGGGCGTCTTCGGGAGATTCCAGCGCTCCGTCGAGCAGGGTCTCGACGAACCCCTTGATGGAGGTGATGGGGGTTTTCAATTCATGCGACACGTTGGCGACAAAATCGCGCCGCATCGTCTCCAGCTTGCGGAGCCGCGTCACATCGTAGAGAACGAACACGGCGCCGATGCTCTCCTTGTGCGTATTGCGCAGCACCGTGCCCCGCGTCTGCAGGTAGCGCACCTGCCCCTCCCAGTCCAGTTCGATATCCGTTTCCTGCAGGTCGCGGCTTTCGAGCGACTGGGTCACAAAGGCGAGCAGGCGGGTGTTGCGCACCACCGCCTGCAGGGGTTTGTTCTGCGCGAACCTGGGATCGACCCCGAACAACCGTCCCGCCGCCTCGTTCATGTGAATCACGGTTTCGTCGCGGTCGATGGCGAAGACGCCCTCGACCATGCTGGTCAGGATCGCCTGCTGTTCGTTGCGCTGTTCGGTGATAGTCCGGATGCGGTCGTCCAACTGGACCGCCATGTGGTTGAGCGTCCGGGAGAGGCTGTTGAATTCCGACACGACGGGCAGAGGCAGGCGGAAACTGAAATCCCCCTCGGTAAACCGCTCGGCACCGGACTGGATTTCCTTGATATTGCCGATAATCCGGCGCGAAAAATAATACAGGAGGGCCACGGCGGTCAGGGCGAACAAGGCCCCGGCGAGGATCAGCGGACGCCCCACGCCCTGCAGCGTGGAATCGATTTCGCTCATCGGGCGGGAGACACGGACGGCCCCGCGCACCGGGCCATCCACCACCACGGGAACAGCCACGAACATCATCGGCTTTCCCGACCGGTTTTCCGAACGGATGGCAAAACCGGCTTCATTTTTAAGGGCCCGGTCGAACTCCTTCCGGCTGGCGTGGTTGTCCATGCGCGCCGGGTCTTCATGCGAATCGCACAGCACCTGCCCGTCCGGCAGCACCACCGTGAGGCGCGCGCGGGCGGTCTCGGCGATTTCCCGGCAAAGCGGCTGGAGCTTGCTGACGTTAGCGGAGTTCAGCCGTGAGGCAAAATGAGGCCGCACGATTTCGGCCCGCACCTGCAAATCCCGACGGGCTTCGTCATAAAAGGATTGCTTCAGGGAGTTGAGCGAAAACCAGCCCGCCACCCCGGACGCCGCGAACAGCGTGAGGCCGATTGGAAGGAATAACTGGCGGACCAGTGTCTTGCGTGTGGAGGGCATTTCACTCCTGAAAGCGGTACCCCACGCCACGGACGGTCTGGATATAGGCCGCGCAGGTCCCCAGCTTCTTGCGCAATCCTACAATCTGGAAATCCACCGAGCGGTCGGTCACGGCATAGTTTTCACCACGCACGGCGTCGACGATCTGGGAACGGGTGAACACCCAGCCGGGACGCGAGGCCAGCGTCTGCAGGATGCGGAATTCGGTGAAGGTCAATTCGATCGGCTTGTTCTTCACCTGCACCTCGTGGCGGCCCGGGTGAATGACCAGATCCTTGTATTCGATGATGCCGTTTTCGTCGCGGGGCGCATCCCCACGGCGGCGCAGCACGGCCTTGATCCGCGACAGCAGGATCTTCGGGCTGAACGGCTTGGTGACGTAGTCGTCCGCGCCCAGTTCGAGGCCGGTGACGACATCGCTTTCCTCACCCTTGGCGGTGACCATGACCACGGGAATGCCGGAGGTTTCCGGATTTTTCTTCAAATTGCGGCAGACCTCGAGGCCATCGACCCCGGGCAGCATCAGGTCCAGCACCATCAGATCGGGTGAAATCGATTGGGCTTTCTTGATCGCTTCCTCGCCCCGGGTGACACAGGTCACCTGGTAAGCCTCGCGCGCCAGGTTATAACGGATCAACTCCTGAATGTCTTCCTCATCTTCGACAACCAGCACTTTTTCACCGGGCATGAGCGTGTTCCTTCA
>JAGQJZ010000074.1 GCA_020430445.1 Nitrospina sp. | reverse complement strand
CAGCACGGCGTGCCGCTGGATGAATACACCGACGCCTTCGTCCAGCACGGCGTGCCGCTGGATGAATACACCGACGCCTTCGTCTTCACCCGTTTCGAACCCAACGGCATCGTCACCGGCAACGGCAAGATCACCATGGCCACGTCGATGATCGATTACATCTTCCGCGAGCTCGCCATCACCTACCTCGGCCGCAACGACCTGGCCCAGGTGACGCCGGAAGACCTGCGCGGCGACGCCCTGCAGAGGAACGAGGAGCTCGACGAGGACGATGAACATGATTTAAAGAAGGGGAATGGAGACGAACCCTCCTCCCCAAAGACGGCGGCTGAGGCGCCCCAGACCACCAACCCCTCAGCCCCCACAGCGACGCACGCCAACGGTCATGGCAATGGAAACGGCCATGGCAACGGCAACGGTCACGCCCACAAAAACGGCGAAGTGGCTTCCGGCACCACGGTTCTGCAGGCCAACACCGCCGTGGTGCTGGCGAAATTGAAAGGTTATGAAGGCGATCCCTGCGGCGAATGCGGCCAGATGACGCTTGTCCGCAACGGGACCTGCCTCAAATGCGTTTCCTGCGGTGCGACCTCGGGTTGTTCCTAAGCGTTCGCCCTCATAAGGCCCGAGCCACTGCACATTAAAGGCCGGAATTTGACTTTCCCCCTGCCAAAGTCAAGTTCCGGCCTTCTCTATTGCGCGACAAATCATGCTAAGTCTCGGCAATAGTTTGTCGCAAAAAATACTGCAAAATAGTCAAATTTTATTGCAATTATGACCGGCAATATGGTAATATTATTTTGCGTGTTGAATGGGGTGCCAAAATGGAGGGCTGGGCGATGGAAAATGACAATGATCCGATTCTAGAAATTAATGCGATGAAGGTAATCGCGGATGAGTTTAAATCTCTTGATGACGGAGCTCGAAAACGAGTTTTGAGATGGGCCGCTGAAAGATTTGGTAAGGCCGTAGCTTCTGAAGTGGATGATGAATTAAACGGGGAAAATTTTATAGATTCAACGAATGCGGTTGATGGCTCATTTGAATCGATTGCAGATTTGTTTGCAGTCACGGAACCAATCTCAGATGCAGACAAAGCCTTGGTGGTTGGGTACTGGTTTCAAGTTGTAAAGGGTGAACACGACTTTGACACCCAAAAGGTAAATAGTGAATTAAAGCATCTGGGGTATGGCGTGGGGAATATAACCCGGGCGTTTGAAAAATTAAAAAAACAAAAACCCCAACTGGTAATTCAAACGAGAAAATTTGGAACTACTAAACAGGCTAGGAAGAAATTTAAGTTAACTGCAGAAGGTGAAAAAGTAGTGGCAAGGATGATTTCGTAAAAAAAAGCACCGGGTCCTACCCCGGTGCTTTTTCCTTGAGTTGAGATTCAGGAACATCTTGACAAAAAAAGTCGTGGTACCTTCATCTCCACTTTCAGAACTTGACACTCTGAATATAGTCGAGGTGCCCTCACTTTTTCAAGGAAATTAATTCGTTCCTGAGGAAGGAGGTGGCCTTTATGGCTAAAAAAGCAAAAGATGATGTTGTGAAAGTTTTTTCTAAATACATTACCCTGAAAAACGGTAAGCGTATTTATGCTTCTCAATATGGTCTTGAAGCATTTTGCTTTGAGGTAAAAAAGAAGCGGAAATAAGATAAAGCTTTAAACAAATTCCAACCACCAGGGAGATGGGTGGTTGGAATTTTTCTTTTTTAATGTTAGTGCTCCTTCACACATCTAAATCCAAACGTCGGGTTGCGCATGCCGGCAGGGACTTCGTGCCGTGCGGAGAGGATGGCCGTTTTGGGCCGGCTGCGGTATCCGCCGCCCTTGACGCGGCCTTTCGTGGCAACGGGCAGCGCCACTTGCGCGGTTTCTCCGGACCCCGGTGCGGACGTCGCCGATGACAGGGAGGGAGCCGTCTCGCCGGTGTCGACCCATTCCCACACGTTGCCGATCATGTCCATTGCGCCGAAATCGCTTGCGCCGAGGGGGTAGCTGCTGACTTCCGCCGGGCCGATGGCGCCGTCTTCTCCACCCGCCAGGTTGGCGCGTTTGGCGTCATACGTCCGGCCCCAGGGGTAGGGCTGGTTGTCCCGGCCGCGTCCGGCCGCTTCCCATTGCGCTTCCGTGGGCAGTTTCTTGCCGGCTCCGGCGCAATAGGTTTTCGCTTCCATCAGCGTCACGCCCATGGCCGGGCACTTCGGGCAGGGTTTGCCGTCGGTGTACACGGTTTCGTTGTATTGCGGGAAGCGTTTGCGAAACTGCTCGACGGTGATCTCGTTGCGGTCGATGTAGAACGCCTTTAAGGGATAGGGGTAGAGCGACCCGCCGCCGGCGAATCCGGTTGGCTGCGAGCCGGACTGCGTCACCAGGTACGACCCGTCCGGCACCAGCACCATGACGGAATGGTCCGGGCGGTGCAGGGTGGTGGGCAGTTTTGAGAGGTCGGCGGGACGGTACGGCGCGTGCCGGGGCGCTTCACGTGGGCGGCTGGTCAATGCCGTGGCGGGCGCCTGGCTGGCCGGATGCACGGCTTCCCGGGGGGGAGCGGTTTCTTCGTCTTCTTCCACCCGGGTGGCACGGGAACGGTTTTCGTCCTGTTCCAGGCGGGAGTCATGGGTGGAGGTGTCCCCTTTGCGGGCGCTTCTTCCGCCACCGCAGGCGGAGAGCAGGCCCGCCAAAAGAAGGACGGCTATCAGAACCTGCACCACACCGAGCCTCATCCCGGAGCCTTCCGCTTTGCTTCCAGCCGGTGCGACATCTCGCTCAATCGTTTAAAAAGCGCGTAGTGCTTTTCCGCTTCTTCCTTGTTGCCCAGTTGTTCCAGCGCGTAGCCCAGGCTGTAATGTGCGTCGTAGTGGGTGGGGTCCAGCCGGATGGACGTGTTGAACTGTTCGACGGCTTTTTCGTATTGCTGCTGCGCATTGAAAGCTCCGCCGAGGTGGTAATACCCTTCGGCGCTCTTGGGGGCGGCGTCGATGGCCTGCATGAACGAATGCTGGGCGTCCAGATAGCGGCTTTCTTCCATATAAGCCAGGCCGTTTTCAATGTGTTCCGCCGGGGATTTTGAACTGCATTGCGGTAGAATGAAAAGCAGGGCAATGAGGAACAGCGAGGTGCCCAGGCGCGAGGGGCGGCGGTTCAGGGTCATGGGGTTTCCTTTATATGGGCCGCCTGCGTGGCAGGGGCCCGCCTTGTAAAGGCGCCTTTAAAAGCTGACATTGGCCGCCGGCAGGTCCGGATTGCTCGGGCCGCGGGCTGCCGGATCAGAGAATGCCGGATTTTAAAGGCCCCTTTAAAAACTATAACATAGAAACAACGTGATGGATGTGACCTGGCTTGAAACCTGGTGGCTCTGGAGCGGCGCGGTCGTGGTGCTGGGAACGGTGCTCTGGTTCCGCAGACAGAACAGGACTTACCGCCGTCTGGAGAAAACCGATGCCCAGCGCGTGGAGCGGCTCCGCGCCCGCTGGCAGGTGGCCCGGGACGACGGCGAGCGCCGGGCGATCGAAGTTCTGCTGGCGCACATTGAATCCATTCAGGCGCGCTGGTTCCTCGATGCCCGCCACCTCAACGGCTGGGCGGGGTCGCGCGAGCTGGTCGGGAACATGGCTGCGGCCTACCACCCGGATTCTCCGGATCCGGTCACGCGCGCCCGCATCGGTCCCCTGCTCAAGGGGTTTCTGGAATTGCGCGAATCGCTGGTGGCGCTCACCCGCCTGCCGGGGCTGGGGGGGCTCATGCGCCTGCGCCTGCGGCACCTTGAATTGCTCAAGCAGGCCTGGACCAAGAAGCAGGCGTGGGACGCTTCGCCGGTAGGGCGTTTCTTCCAGCGGTTTCATCTTTATTTTGTGATCAAGTGGGCCACCAATATCCTGCGTTGCGGGGACGCCCTGTTCTGGGCCGCCAAATCCGGTGGGTTTGTTTTTTACGATGTCGCGTTCAAACGCATGCTGGTGCGCTGGTACCTGTCGCTCGGCGAAGTGGTGCTGGGTGTGTATGGCGGGCCCGACCGTGCGCCCGACCTGCCGGATGAAGAGGTGCTGGAAGATATGGAGGACCTGAAAGACCCGGAAATCCCGCTCGAGGAATTTCCTCCGGAAGTGCGCGCCGTGGTCGACCGCTCCCGCCGCGAACTGCTGACCGCGGTGCGCTTCCTCACCTGGAAGGAAATTCGCCAGATCGACCGCCAACTGGTGGAAGAGATCGCAACGGTGTATCACCCGCAGGCGGAGCAGCCGTTGATGGAGGCGACGCTGTTCGACTGTTTGAGCAGCCTGGCCCGGTTGTGCGACGGTATTTCATCGCTGCAGAAAAAACCGGTCGTTTCCAAACTGCTCGATCTGCGCGTGTCGCATCTGCTCAAGGCCAAGGAAACGGCGGACAAGGTGCTCGACAGCCAGTGGTTCGACCTGTTGAAAAAATACCGCGTCGGCTCAGCCGTGAAATATTCGTCGCTGGCGTACAAGGCCTTCCGCCGCGGGCATCCCGGCGTGCTGTTCAAGGACCTGGCCTACACCGTATTGCGCGAGGGCGGCAAGCGCTGGCTGGCGCTGTACCTGCACGGCAAGGTCGCCCGCGAAGCCGACCGGGTGTACGGTGCTTGCGCACGGCCAACTTCTTCACGCGTTTGATGGCCTGCAAAAGGGTTTCCGCAGAATCAGTGTGGTGACTCCGCCGACCTCGGCCCAGTCGAGGCTGCGCTTATTTCGAGGAGAGGCGGTACGCCACGCGCACGTCGGCGGTGTAGACGTCCGCCCAGTGCGAGGATTTTTTCTGCTCCGGCGTCATGAGGTCGCGCCAGGTGCAGTCGCGCGTTGCGTCACCCGACCAGTCGAGCTTGCGGTAGTTCATCCCCAGCGATTCGAACCACAATTCAAGTAACGGTTCCGTGGGAAACGAGGTCAGCGTCACCGGCTTGTCCAGGTACTCGAACGCATCGGGCAGGGTGTAGTCTTTCTTCGCCGCCTGGGTGAGGGTGGTGATGAGCGCCGGCAGCTGCCAGGTGTCGTCCGTGACGTGCGGCAGAACCTTCGCCGCGTCCTTGCCCTGGAGGGCGGCGTATTTTGCGGTGAAGGTGTCGAGCAGAACGCACCGCCGCGCCGCCTGGGCCATCAGCTTCAGCAGGCGGTAAGGTTCCGCCGTGTAATAGAGCATGCCGAAACACAGGACCGTGTCGAAGGCGTCCGGCCCGGCCCGCTCCAGATGCTCAAGCACGTCCCCCACCTCGAAACGGTAGCGCTCCTGTTCCACCTTGTAATGCGCAAACAGTTCCTCCGCCGTGGCGACGGTGCGCGCTTCCGTGTCGACGCCGGTGACGTGCCGCGCTCCCAGTTGCAGCGCGGCATAAGAAAGAGTGCCGATATGCGAGGCGGCATCGAAGACGGTCCGGCCCTCCAGCGCGTCGCGGTTTTCCGTGAGCAGGATGCGCACCCGGGCGTTGAGGCACTCGGCGTGGTAGGGGATCGCCCAGCGGGTCTTGCGCGTGTCCTTGTGCAGAAATTCTGAGTTTTCGTCGAAAAAGGGTTCAATCATGGTGGGGCATTCTACCTGAAATTGCGCCGGATGCGCCTTTTTCCGGCTTCGGCCGGAAACGGGGTGGATATAAGAACTCATTGAAAAGATGAGTGATGGGCTGTGGAAAACTTTAAATTTCCTCTTGCCTCTCAAATGGTACGCACCGATAATGATTTTTCGGGAAGATGCCGCGTCTTCCCCGTCAATCTGGAGGAATTGTGAGTTCGATTTCGGATACCGCATCGGTCAGCCGGCAGGAGTTGAAGCGGCGGCAGGAAGAATTGCACGGATTGAAGCGTTCCCTGATGGAGCGCGAACTCGAACTCTCCACCCTGCGGAGCGAACTCCACATTTTCGAAGCCTCTTACCACCGCACGGTGGGGGTCCGCCAGGCGGAACTGGAACGGTTGAAAACGTCCATTCTTGAATTCGCTGCGAATCTGGACTCTGGCGTGGAAGCGCCCGGTTCCACCCGCAAAGACCCGGCTGCCGACTGGATGAACCCTTCTTTTGAAGAATTTGAATTCCCGCACGATGAGGCCGACCTGTCCGATCTCACAGGTGAAGAACCGTTTGCTCCGGAGGAATCGTTGAAGAAACTGTTCCGCGAGGCGGCGCGGCGGTTCCATCCGGATCTATCCAACGACCCGGATGAAATCGGCAAGCGTCACGACCTGATGGCGCGTCTGAACGCGGCGTACCTGGAAATGGACGCGGACAGGATCCGCGAACTGATTGAAGAGGGCGAACTGGCGTTCCCCGACCCCGAGGCCGACGAATCGGTGCGGCAGCGGCTGACCCGCGTGCTCAAGCAGACCGGCCAGGTGCGGCACCGGCTTTTGCAGATTGAGTCGACGCTGGAGTCGCTGCAAAAAAGCGACATGGCGCGCCTGCGCGATTTTTGCGAAACAGGGCGTGACGAGGGCCGCGACGTATTGAGTGAAATGGCCGAAGAGGCCGATGAGAAAATCGACAACCTGAAAGCACGCATTGTCCGCCTGGCGGACGATTGTTCGCTGATGTGACCCGATGAAGACCGGACACAAGATAAAAATCGAACGAACGGACACGGTCCCGGCGGCGGAAACCCGGCTGGTTCTGAGAACGGTTGAGGCGGCGGGCGCGGAGCGGAGCCGGGAGGCCGATTCACGCCTTCTTCAATCGCTCACGCCGCGCCGGGTGCGCAACTGGTACCGAAGCGCCCGGCAGGGCGATCCCCGCGCCCAATACAACCTGGGCATTCTGAGCACGCGCGCCGGAGGCGACGCGCAGGATTACAAGGAAGCCTACCGCTGGTTCCGGAAGGCTGCGGTGCAGGACTATGCGCCCGCTCAAACGTATCTGGGGCTGTTGTACGAACAGGGGCTCGGCGTCACGCAAAACGCCGGCCGCGCCATTTCCTGGTATCGGCGCGCGGCGCAGAAGAACAACGCCGAAGCGCGGTTCAATCTGGCCCGTTTGTACCTGCAAAAAGGCGGCGGCGGGAAACGCCTGCGTTATGTGTTCGAATTGTTTCTGGAGCTGGCCGAAGAGGGGTTGGCCGAGGCGCAGAACCAGGTGGGCCTGCTTTGGCAGGCGGGGCAGGGCGTTGCCTGCAACGTGGAACGGGCACGCGCCTGGTTTGAGAAAGCCGCCGAACAGGGGCATGCGGAAGCGCTGTACAACCTGGCGGAACTGTTTGAGACCGGGGCCGGTGTGGAACGCGACCCGGAAAAGGCGGCGCAACTGTACCACGCAGCGGCCGAGGCGGGCTGCGATCTGGCCGATTTCAAACTCGGCACCCTCTACCACGCGGGCGAAGGTGTCGCTTCGAATCCCGGCAACGCGCTGTTCTGGATGTGCGAGGCGATGGGCAAGGGCGATTCCCGTGCCCACGATTTCATGGAAACCACCGACCTGGCGTTGAGCCCGACGGCGGAAGACCTGTACAAACGGGGGCGGGAACTGCACGACCGCGGCGACAGGGGGGAAGCGGCCCTGTGGTTCAGGCGCGCGGCGTCCCTGGGGCACGCGGAGGCGCAACTCGATCTGGCCTGTCTGCTCGAGCAGGCGATGGGCGATCCGTCGCGCCTGCGGGAAGCGGCGAACTGGTACCGGCAGGCCGCTGAACAGGGAATTCCCGAAGCCCGGTACCGGCTCGGTTTGCTGGCCTACCTGGGGAAGGGAACCGCACAGGATTTTCACGCCGCCCGGACGTTGCTGGAGTCTGCCGCCGAACACGATTACGCCCATGCGAACGTTTTGCTGGGAGTGATCCTCGAAAACGGACTGGCCGGTGAGGTCGATGCCGCCGGGGCGTTCGACCGTTATCAAAAGGCCGCCGGGGCGGGCGAGCCCTATGGGCAGCACCACCTGGCGCGGGTCCTGTACCACGGTATCGGCACCGCCGCCGACCTCGATGCGGCCCGTCACTGGTACCGGCGTGCCGCCGAACTGGACAATGTGTTTGGACTCTACAACCTGGGCCGCATGTTGCGCAACGGGCAGGGCGGCAATGGCGACTCCCGCCGGGCGGCTCTTCTGTTCCGTCAGGCCGCCGAAAAGGGGCACGACTACGGCCAGTTTCAACTGGCGGAGATGGTCCGCTGCGGAGCCGGGTCCTCGCCCGACCGGGCGCAGGGGTTTTACTGGATGAAAAAGGCCGCGCTGCACGGCAACCCGCAGGCGCAGCACCGCCTGGGCGAACTATATCTCGAAGGTGATGGGTGCGTGAAAAACGAACGCGAAGCGGTGCGCTGGTTGCGCAAGGCGGCGCAACAGGGGTTGAAGGCGGCGCAGCACCGGCTGGGCACCCTGCTGTTTGCCGGACGGGGCGTGCCGCAAAATATCGACGAAGCGGCTTTCTGGTTCCGCAAGGCTTCCGGCGCCTGGGGCATCCGGTCCGGAAACGCGGCGGCATTCGACTTTGACTGGCTCGCCCGGGTGGCGGCGAAAGGGTCGCGTCCCGCCCAGACCCAGCTTGGCATGCAGCTCGAACAACTCGAGGAACGGGAACCGGGCAAAATCGCGCAGGCCCTGCAATGGTATCAAAAAGCCGCCGATGCCGGTTGCGACACGGCGCGTTTCCGCCTGGGACGCCTGTTTCACCTCGGCCTGGGAACCCTGCGCGACCTCGAGGCCGCGTCCCATTATTTTTCCGAAGCCGCGGAGCAGGGAGCGGCCGACGCCCAGTGCTCACTGGGGATGCTTTACCAGGAAGGGGACGGCGTCGAGATGAACCCGCGCCGCGCCTGCTACTGGTTTCAGAAAGCCGCCGGTCAGGGGCACCCCGAGGCGCAATACCGGCTGGCCGAGCTTTACCGGCTGGGCCGGGGCACCGGGCCGAATCCCCGCCTGGCGCAATTGTGGCTCCACCGTTCCGCCGACCGGGGCTACCTCCCCGCCTGGGCGAATCTGGGAAATTCCTGCCGCTGACTTTATCCCCCCCCTGTAAGCTTTCGTCAGGTCCCCCGACAAAAGGCTGGCATCTTTTATTTAAATATCTATATAATTAGATGTTTTAAACTTTATAGGGGGTTGCATGCCTTTTTCGCGGTCGGATGTCCTGCCTTTTTTTCGTCACGCCGTCTCGGTTTTCCTGCTGACAACGCTGTTGCAGGTGGGTCCCGGCGCGGTGGCTCACGCCGAAACCCTGATCCGTACCGGGGGGGCAACCACGGTCCTGCCGGTGGTATCGAAGGCCGCTCCGGAGTTCACCCGCACGCATCCGGAAGTGCGCATCACTGTCAGCGCCGGAGGTTCGGGCGTGGGCATCCAGGGAGTGAGTGGCGGCAACCTCGACATCGGCATGGCCTCGCGTGAAATGACCGGACAGGAAATTCAGAGATTCGGCGACCGCCCTTTTGAGGTGCACGTGATCGGCCGGGACGCGGTGGCGTGTGTCATCTCCTCCGAAGTGTACGATGCGGGCGTGAAGACTCTGGCCCGCGACCAGATCCGCAAAATTTACGAAGGCAAGATCCGCAACTGGAAGGAAGTGGGCGGCCCCGATAGGCCGATCGTGGTGATCGACAAGGAGCGTCACCGGGGCACCCGGCATGTGTTCATGAATTACGTGTTTGGCAACCCCAAGGCCATTGCCCGGGGCGCGCGCCTGGTCACCGGTTCCAACAATGAAGAACAGGCCAAGATCGCCCAGAGCGACGCCGCCATCGGCATGCTGTCGTTCGCCTGGATCAATGAAGAAGTGCGTGGTGTTGGACTCAACATTGAAGGACGCATCGTTCAGCCCACCTCCCGGAACGTGGCCAACGGAACCTGGCCCATTGCCCGCAACCTCAACCTGTTGACGGCCTCTCCCGCCCGCCCCGAAATCGAGCAGTTCATTCAGTTTTTGAAGGGGCCGGAAGGCCAGGCTATCGTTGAAGCATCGCATTATCTTCCCATCCGCCGCGAAGAAGGGTCCCGCATCGCCCAGGGCGATTGAGACGCCGCGATCCATGCGCCGCCTGCTTCACTCCGAGATTGATTTCCGTCACCCGTTCGTCCTGATCACGGGTCTGCTGACCGCTCTGGCTTCCGGCGTGGTGGTGTTTCTTTTCCTTTTTCTCGTCATTCAGGGGCAACCCGCGTTCACGCGCATGGGCTTTGCGTTTTTCAGCGGGGAGGAGTGGATCCCCGGTGAGACTTACGGCGCCTGGCCGCTGATCTACGGGTCGCTTGTGGTGACGGGGCTGGCCCTGCTGTGGGTTCTGCCGCCGGCACTCGGGTGCGCCCTGTTCACCTCGGAGTATCTCAGGCCGAAGGCGAGGGTGGCGATGAAGGCGGCGATGGAACTGTTGGCGGGCGTGCCGGGCATCCTCTACGGCCTGCTCGGCGTTTCCTTCCTCGCCGTGTGGGTGCGCGACGTGCTGGGCCTGATCGACGGCAACACGCTCTTGACGGCGTCGCTTTTGCTCGCGGTCATGGTGTTGCCGACGATCATGACCTTGTCTGAAGACGCCTGCCGCGCTGTTCCGTCGGAGTACCGGGACACGGCGCGGGCCCTGGGGCTCACCCGGGCGGAGGTCGTCTTCGGCGTGGTGCTGCCGCAGGCCCTGCCGGGCATCGCGGGGGCGGTCCTTTTGGGGCTGGGTCGGGCGATGGGAGAGACGGTGGCGGTCATGCTGGTCATCGGCGGACTCGACCGGGTGCCGCTTCCCTGGTACGACATCACCCAGCCCGGTCAGAACATTCCCTCCAAGTTGGGGCGCGAGGCGGCCGAAGCGCTGGGTTCGGGGCTGCACTGGAACGCGCTGATCGCCTCCGGCCTGGTCTTGTTCCTGATGGTGATGCTGTTCAGCCTGGCGGGCAACTTCCTCCTCAAAAGAAAACGGGCATGAGCCGGAAGACAAAAGATTTCCTGATCATGATGGCTCTGGGCCTGTGCGCCCTGCTGGGGGCCGCCCTGCTGGGATTCATCCTGTCCGCTGTGCTGTGGCGCGGCTGGCCGGCGCTGGGATTCGACTTTCTGTTCACCGCTCCGGGAAAGTTTGGCGAGGGGGGTGTGTTGTTCCAAGCGCTGGGCACCCTGTTGTTGACGCTTGGGGCGGGGGCGTTGTGCTTTCCGCTGGCGCTGGGCTCGGCATTGTTCCAGACCGAAGTCCTGCGTCCGGGGAAATGGAACGACACGGTTTCTCTGCTGCTGTATTCACTGAACGCCGTGCCCACGGTGCTCTTCGGGTTGATCGGATTCCTCGTGTTCGGTGTGTGGATGGACACGGGGGTGTCCTGGCTCACCGGCGTGCTGGTCCTGGCGGTGATGATCCTGCCCACGGTGCAGACCGCCGTGCGGCAGTCGATGCAGGCGATTCCCGAATCGTATCAGGAGACGGCGCGGGCGCTGGGCCTCACCCCCTGGCAGCGGGTGCGGGCGGTGGTCCTGCCGCGCAGCGTGGCGGGGCTGGTGACCGGCGTGTTGATGGGGCTGGCGCGGGCGGCGGGCGAGACGGCGGCGATCATGTTCACCGCCACCGTTTTCTCCGGGGTCCTGTTTCCTAAAAGCCTGAGCGATCCGGCGCTCACCCTGCAGACTCACATCCTGACTCTGGCGCAGGAGGCGGTCGACCCCGCGGCACAGGCGGCGGCCTGGGGAGCGGGGCTGGTGCTCATCTCACTGGTGTTTTGCCTGATCGGCCTGTCGCTTCTGATCCGGAGGCGCAACGCGGTGGAGGCGGATTTATGAACGCGCCGTCTCCCGTGATCCGCCTGCAGGCGGTCACCCTCCGTTATGGCCGCATTCCGGTGGTGGACGGCGTGGACCTGGAGATTGCCGCGAACCGGGTCACGACCCTGTCGGGGCCCTCCGGCTCCGGCAAGTCGACGCTGTTGCGCACGCTCTGCCGGATGAACGACCGCCTTCCCGGGTTTTCCGTATCGGGGAAGGTGGAGGTCCTGGGGCAGGACGTTCATGCGCCGTCGACGGATGTGTGCGATCTCAGGCGGCGCGTCGGCCTGCTGTTTCAAAAGCCCTGCGTGTTCCCCAAGTCCATTCTGGAAAATGTGGTGTTCGGACTGAAGTACCATCACCCCGGTGAGCGGGCGCGGTTTCCCGAACTCGCCCGGCGCGCGCTGGAACAGGCGGGCCTGTGGGCGGAGGTGAAGGACCGGCTGGACGCCCCGGCGGTTGCGTTGTCGCAGGGACAGCAACAGCGCCTGGCGCTGGCGCGGACCCTGGCGCTGGAACCGGAAATCCTTCTGCTGGATGAACCCACCGCTTCGCTGGACCCGGAATCGTCGGCGATCATAGAAGAACTCGCCGCCACGTTGAAGGCGCGGTGCAGCCTGGTGTGGGTGACGCATGATCCGGCGCAGGCAGACCGCATTGCCGACCGGAAAATCGCCTTCGCGGATGGCCGCATCCTCCCCCATACCTGACCGCGTTTCTTTCGATTCAAGCCCCGTTCAGCGTTTTTCCTACGTGCTGAATATTTGCCTTTCAGTTGGCTTTTAATAGAACCGGGACCCATTTATAATAAAGGTTTATCACCCTTCTTTTTTGCCATGAAGCCGACAATAACCAAAACACCCAAAACCGTATTCACCACGCACGACGACACCTGGACGACGCTCGGGGAGCAGTTGCGTCAGAAGTATCCGGAACTGGCGGAAAAGGTCGCGCGGTTCCAGGAATCCGACCAGGTCATCGGGCGGCTGGTGGACCAGGTCTGCGACCTGTTCCCCTACGAATGGCAGGACCGCCACGCTTTTTACGAAGGCATGATCCTGATGATCCGCGGGCACAACGTCGGGGCGCTGGGTGTTTTGACTGAAATCTGCGAAGCCGATTCCGAATCTTACGCCGCGCATTATTTTCTGGGCTACGTTTGCGGCAGCATGGGCCAGTACAAACAGGAGGTGGAATGGTACCGCAAGGCGCTGCGCATCCGGCCGGATATCGGCCAGATCCATTTCGACCTGGCCTGCGCGTTCTGGGCGCAGGGCAACGATCCCAAGGCCTACGATTCGATGAAGCGGGCGGTGCGCCTGGCGCCGGGATTTGCGACGCTCGACCACTGGCTGACTTTTTCGTCGGACAACCTGGGCCGCTACCTGGATATTTACGGCAACGAGGAGAAAGCGCAGGCGGAGAAAGCCCGCTGTGTGTCGCATTCCTATTATATGCTGGGCAACGCTTTTGTGGAGTACGGCCTGAATGCCGATGCCCGTTCGGCTTTCAAGAACGCCGTGCGGGTGGACCCGGAATTTTCTCCGGCGTATTACCAGCTCGGAGCGCTGCACATCAAGAAACTGCGCAACCCGAAACGGGCGGCGCAGTACCTGCAAAAAGCCGTGACCTGTTTCGCCCACAAAGGGGACATGGACCAGGTGCGCCTGGCCCAGTGGTTGTCGCGCGATTCCGTGCCGCCGGAGAACCCGGGGGAAGCCGCCGACCAGTGGTTGCAGGAAGGGCTGCGCCTGCACAAGCAGGGGCGTTATCAGGCGGCGGTGGACGCCTACAAGATGGCCATCAAGTTCCGGGAAAATTTCCTCGACGCCTACTACAATATGGGAATCGCCTACGGCAGCCTGGAGGATCAGGGGCTTGAAACGCTCGACCGCGCTATCGGCTCCTTCAGGCATGCCATCCGCCTGGGACCGGAATTCATTCACGCGTATATCGCGCTGGGCGCGGCCTACTTGAGATGCGGGCAGTTCGAGGACGCGGTGGAACTCCTGGAGCAGGGCACGCGCCTGGACCCGGAAAACCCCAACCTGTTCTATTACCTGGGAACGGCCTACCGTTCGACCCAGCGCTACGAGGAAGCGGTGCGCTCGCTGGAGCGCTCGGCCAATCTCGCCCCCGATTCCGTGCACGCCCGCTTCACCATGGCGCTGGCATTGCTCGACTCTGAAAAACACGAGGAAGCCGCGGAAGCCCTGAAGCAGACGATCCGCATCAAACCGGATCTCGCCGATGCCTACCTCCTGCTGGGCCAGCTCTACGCCACTCATTTGCGCAACACCGAACAGTGCCGGTTGTATCTCGCCAAGGGCGAAAAACTCTATGCCAAGCTCAAGGACTTTCAAAAAGTCGAGCGGATCCGGGAAATTCTACGGATCGTGGACGAGTGAGATGGCGTGCGGCCGGGTGAAAGCCAGAGCCTGCGCCCTGGTCCTGTGCCTCGCGATGGTTTGGCCCGGCCTGTTGCAGGCGGACGATGATCCCCTGCCGCGATCTCCGGAGTGGGCCTCCGAATCGGACGCGATGGTGTCCCAGGCTCTGATCGGCACCCTGTATTACGATTTTGAAAAATGGCTTCCCCGGTTTCGTCAGCGGATTGCCGATCTGGAAGGGCAACCGGCAACGGTCGAGGCCCGTTTGGAATTGATGAAATTCCATTTCTATCTGGCGGGCCTGCTGGCGGAGCTGTCCCACGTCCTTTCGTTCACCAGCAAGTTCAAGGTGCAGTCCGTACGCGACGATTTTGACCGCCACAGCAGACGGTCCAAGGAACTGGCGGAGGAAATTCTGGAGCGGGAGGGGCTGACCCGGGAACAGAAAGCCGAGGCGTACTTTTTCCTGGGAGCGTCCGAGGGGTATGTCGGGATCGTGGAGTACGGGGCGGGCGACCTGCTTTCGGCGCTGATCAATGGACTGAGCGCCGACAACCACTTGGAAGACGCGCTGCAGTTGAATCCGCGCAACAGCGATGCGTATGTCGGGCTTGGAGTCTATGAATACGGCAACACCCGCATCGGCGGGGTGACCAATTTCCTCATGCAGGGCGGCCGGGACCTCAGGCTGGAAGGCATCCGCCGCATCGAAAAGGCCCTGGAGGGGAACATCGTGTCGCGTCCGCTGGCGCTTAAAACCCTCATCTGGTTTTATATTTCAGAAGAGATCAATCCCCAAAATGCGTCGGCCGAATCGGGCGATCCGCTGTCGCCTGCTGTCTGCCGCCGGCGGGCTCTGGAATTGCTTCAGGAATACGAGGCGCGTTATTTCCGGGAAAACGCGCCCGAGGGGTTCGTCGGCAACAAAGGACTGGCGATGATGAAAGCGATCCAGTTCGTGCTCGACCGCAACTATGCCGAGGCGCGAAAGCAGTTTGAGCGGGTGCTCAGGGTATCAGAGTATCTGGAAAAGGAAAAAGGCTACGCCATCAACCCGAAGGTGAGCGAGACGGTTAAAGAAGGCATCCGTTTTTGCGACCTGATGGTGTCTTCCGTCAAAGCGGGACAGGAGGACACGAAACAGGTCTGTCCGCGCATCCGCAAACAGATCGACTTCATTGAGAGCGGGGGCAGTATGGTGGAATACGAGTCCAAAAAAATCCGTGGGGAAATCCAGAACGTGTTTCACCAGCGCCTTAAGGAAATGCACCACGACCGACGGTGCTGAGGCGTCCACTTTTTATCCTGCTTGAATGAATCCTGTCTGTAAGGTCGTCTTGCCGCGCCCGACTACCCTGCACGCTTCTTGAAGGCGTTTTTTTTGATGATTCAACAGCGCGTGTTCCAGCTAGAAGAAGGCGTGCGCAACACCAAACCGAAAGACAACACTCCAGTGTTATGCTTTTGCCGTCTCGAACGGGAGGGCCGGTGAAGGGGATACGATTACGATGAAGAAAAAACTAGTTCTGCTGGCCGTTATCGCCGGCGCCGTGACGATTTTTTATCTGTTCGACCTTGGCCGCTACCTTTCGCTGGAAAGCCTCAAGGGCCATCGGGATGAAGTCGCCCTGTTTTACGAGCACAATCCGGGGATGACCATGCTGGCCTTTATCGGGGCCTATATCTTCACCACGGCCTTGTCGATCCCCGGCGCCACATTGCTGACGCTTTTAGGAGGCGCGGTATTTGGATCCGTTCTGGGCACCGCTCTGGTGAACATCGGCGCTTCCTGCGGCGCTACGCTGGCGTTTCTGACGGCGCGGTTTCTTCTGAGCGACTGGGTGGAATCCCGGTTCGGTAAAAGGCTCAAAAAACTGCAGGATGGGTTTGAGGAGAACGCGTTCAACTACATGCTGTTCCTGCGGCTGGTGCCGGTTTTCCCCTTCTTTCTGGTCAACCTCGCGGCGGGCCTGACCCATATTCCGGTGCGGACGTTTTTCTTCGGCACCATGATTGGCACCATCCCCGGCACTTTCGTGTACGCCAACGCCGGCAGCAATCTGGCCTCGATCGATTCGCTGCGCGACATCGCGTCGCCGGGCGTGCTGGGCGCTTTCGCCCTGCTCGGGTTGTTTGCCCTCGTCCCCACCTTGTACCACCGGTATAAGTCCAGGAAAAAGCCGGCCACCCCCGCCGGGCACCAGGCCTGACCGAAGACAAATCAAATCCGCAGGCTTTCACCCTTCCCGCGCGCCCCGCGGAGAGTATAATATCCTGCATACCCCAACAGTTTACGGGGACACCCCGCTTATGGAGAAGGCCATGGAAATCGGATTTGTCGGGCTGGGCAAGATGGGCTCGAAAATGGTGGAGCGCCTGATGTTGAAGGGCCATCGCGTGATCGGGCTGGATCGGTCGGAGGAAGCGGTCGACGCGGTTGCGCAGAAAGGCATGATCCCGGGCGGCAGCCTGCGGGAGCTTGTGGCGGGACTGCCCCAGCCACGCATCGTCTGGATCATGGTTCCGGCGGGCCCGCCGGTGGATGAAACGCTGGCGGAACTGGTCCCGCTGCTTCAACCCGGAGACATTGTCATCGACGGCGGCAATTCCAACTGGCGGGAGTCCCAGGCGCGGGCCGAGCGGCTGGCCGGAGAAAAAATCCACTTTCTCGATTGCGGCACCAGTGGCGGCGTCTGGGGACTGGAAAAGGGATACTGCCTCATGGTGGGCGGAGAGGCCGCCGCCTGCGACGCGGCACGGCCCTTCTTTGAAGCGCTGGCTCCGGAGGGCGGTTTCCTTTACTGCGGGCCGAGCGGCGCGGGCCATTTCGTCAAGATGGTGCACAACGGTATCGAATACGGGATGATGCAGGCTTACGCCGAAGGCTTCGAACTGATGGACCGGGCCGGGCTCGACCTGGACCTCGCCGCCATCAGCCGGCTCTGGCAGAACGGCAGCGTGATCCGCTCCTGGCTTCTGGAGCTCACCGAGCGGGCGCTGCAGGACGATCCGAAGCTTTCCGGTATCCAGGGCCGCGTGGCCGACAGCGGCGAGGGACGCTGGACGGTGCAGTCGGCGGTGGACTTCGGGGTCTCCGCCCCGGTCATCACCCTGTCCCTGTTCCAGAGATTCCAGTCACGCAATGACGATGCGTTCGGCAACCGTCTGCTCTCCGCCCTGAGGGCGCAGTTTGGCGGCCACGCGGTGGAAAAAAAAGACCATGCCGATCATTAAACCCCAAAACTGCCTGCTGGTGATCTTCGGCGCCTCCGGCGACCTGACACGCCGCAAACTGGTTCCGGCCCTGTTCGACCTGTACCAGAAAAAGCGGCTACCGGAACAGTTTGCCGTTCTCGGGGTCAGCCGGACGCAGATGGACGACGATGGATTCCGCGATAAAATGGTGGAAGCGCTCGACGCCAAGTATCCGGATGCGAAAAAGGCCGTGCGCGATTTCGTCACCTGCCTGCATTACCTGCCTTTGGAAACGGCGAAACCGGAAGACTATCCGCGCCTCAAGCAAAGGCTGGAAGAGCTGGACCGGGCTTTTCAGGTGAACGGCAATTACATTTATTACCTGTCCATCGCGCCGTCCATGTACGAAACCATCGTCGAGGGCCTGGGTTCGCTGGGCTTGCAGAGGGAGGTCAGCCACGACCTGGAACTGAAGCGGCTGATTGTGGAAAAACCGTTCGGTTACGACCTGCACTCGGCGCTGGACCTCAACCGGAAACTGCTGCACAACTTCCGCGAGCCGCAGATTTACCGGATCGACCATTACCTGGGCAAGGAAACCGTGCAGAACGTGCTGGTGTTTCGCTTTTCCAACGGTATTTTCGAACCCCTGTGGAACCGCAATTATATAGACCGGGTGGAGATCACCGCGGCGGAGTGGGAGGGTGTGGGCACTCGCGGGGGCTACTACGACGGCGCCGGTGCGATGCGCGACAT
>JAGQJZ010000073.1 GCA_020430445.1 Nitrospina sp. | reverse complement strand
GTTTCCACCGCTTCGACGCAACTTTCCAAGTCGTCGCATTCCCTGGAAGGGATCGCCGACACCACCACGGAAAAAGCAACGGCGGTTGCGGCCACGTCACAGGAGGTCGCCAGCTGCATGCAAAGCGTTGCCTCCGCCTCCGAAGAACTTTCGGCTTCGGCCCGGGAAATCCGGCACCAGATTTCCACAACCAATCAAGTGGTGAGCGAAGCGTCGGCGACAACCCAGTCGGTGATGGCCCAGATCACCGAACTGCAAAAAGCCGGAGAACAAATCAGCAACGCGGTGCTCCTGATCCAGAAGATCGCGGAGCAAACCAACCTGCTGGCCCTGAACGCCACCATAGAAGCGGCGCGGGCGGGCGAGGTGGGAAAAGGGTTCGCCATCGTCGCCAACGAGGTCAAAAACCTGGCCAACCAAACGTCACAGGCGACCGAGGAAATTTCCGGCAACGTGCAGAATATTCAGAACGCGATTCAAAACACCACGGAGGGCATGGACCTGGTTTCCCAAAAGGTGATGGAAATTGATTCCGCCAACGCGTCCATCTCCACCGCCATCGAGGAACAGATCGCCGCTACGGGAGAAATCGCCGAAAACATCGCACAGACCTCAGACGGAATCGCCGATGTGAACCAGCACATCACCGAGGTCTCCGACTCGGCGAAGGAAACCCACGATTCGGCGGCCGACCTCAATCACGCTGCGGAAAACCTCTCGGGGCAATCCGAAACCCTGAGGAAAGTGGTGGAACATTTTCTGGAAAATGTCCGCGCGGTCGTCTGAATATTCGATACCGTTTTACGGCATGGCTCTGGCGAAAAACTTCGAAGGCAACAGGGTCACTTTCTCTTTGAACTCTCCGGATGCAATGAACACAACGGAGGAGGCGATTTTCCTCCTCCGTTCCTTTCGTACGGCTCAGGCGGGATTCTCCAGGCCATTGGCCCCCGGAAGGAGACACCCCGTGCGATCGCCTGGTCCTCCCCTATTCTGCGCAAAACCCATCAAAAATATTTACGACGCCAAGATGGCGGCCCCACGGACCTTGAGGTCAACCAACAAAAAAACCTCACCGCTTCTGCGGAAAAACTCATTGAGGAAATTGCTAGCGCCAGGAAGCCGCCTCCATGGCTAATGGTCGATCTGGGCTTTTTGCAGTTTGCCACTGTAATCGATGTAGACCGATTTCCATTCCGTGAAAATTTCGAGGGCCGCCGTGCCCGCCTCGCGGTGGCCGTTGCCGGTGCCCTTGGTGCCGCCGAAGGGAAGCTGGATTTCCGCGCCGATGGTCGACGCGTTGATGTAGGTGATGCCCGTGTCCAGGTCGCGTATCGCCTGGAAAGCCCGGTTCACGTCCTGCGTGTAGAGAGCGGACGACAACCCGTATTTGGAATCGTTGACAATATCGACGGCCTCTTCAAGGTTTTTACAGGAAACGACGGACACGACCGGGCCGAAAATTTCTTCCTGCGCGATGCGCATTTTCGGCGACACATCGGTGAACACCGTCGGCTGGAAGAAATATCCTTTGCTCAGACCGCGGCCTTTGGCCGCCGCGCCGCCGCACAGCATTTTTGCGCCTTCGGTCTTGCCAATACGAATGTACAGCTCAACCTTGGCCTGCGCTTCACTGTTGATGAGCGGGCCCATCTCGTTTTTTTCATTGAGACCGTCGCCGACCTTCAACGCCCGGGCGCGTTTGACCAGCATGTCCGTCAGCTTTTTCTGCACTTTCCTGTGAACGATGACGCGGCTGCAGGCGGTGCAGCGCTGGCCGGTGGTGCCAAACGCACCGAACAGAATGCCCTCGACCGCCAGGTCGAGGTTGGCGTCGTCCATCACGATGATGGCGTTCTTGCCCCCCATCTCGAGCGAATACTGTTTCATGTGGGTCGCGCATCCGGCGGCGATCAGTGAACCGGTCTCGTACGAACCGGTGAAAGAGACCAGGTCGACCTGCGGATGTTCCACCATCGGCCAGCCGACCTCCGGGCCGGTTCCCGTGACCATGTTGAGCACCCCTGGAGGCAGGCCCGCCTGCTCAAATATTTTGACGAAATTCACCACGGACAACGGCGTATCCTCGGCGGGCTTGATGACGGCGGTGTTGCCCGTGACCAGGGCGGGGATCAGTTTCCAGGAGGGGATCGCGAGAGGGAAATTCCAGGGCGTGATGCACCCAACCACGCCGACAGGCATCCGCACGGACATGCAGAACTTGTTCTTCAACTCGGAGGGCACCGTCTCCCCGGCCAGCCTCCGGCCCTCGCCGGCGGTGAAGTAAGTCAGGTCGATCGCTTCCTGGACGTCACCGCGTGTTTCGGCGAGTATCTTGCCCATCTCGCGGGTCATGTCCCGCGCCAGCGATTCTTTTTCCCGGACCATGATCTCGGCAACGCGATAGAGGATTTCCGCGCGCTTGGGGGCCGGCGTCTCCCGCCACATCTTTTTGGCCTTGTGCGCGGCGGCAACCGCTTTCTGCACATCGCGCGGTCCGGATCTTTGAAACCGGCCGACCACCTCACTGGTATTGGCCGGATTTATATTTTCAAACAACTCGCCCGTCTGGGCGGCCACCCATTTGCCGTCGATATAGTTTTTCCAGGTTTTGATCGCCATGGCGTCCTCCCTTGAATTCAGGTCCCGGCGGCGATGCTACCGCGTGGCCATCCCCGTTCCGGTGCTCTCTATTCAGGATAACGCCGCTGCCCGCACTCTTAAACAGAAAAACAAGATTCCGCACATCAAAAAAAAACGGCCCGTGGACAAACTCCACGAGCCGTACAAATCAAAGGTCGGTCAACCTGTTATACCGGAGGCCCCGCGTTGACGTTATCGAACTGGAATTCCGCCCGATCGGTCATGAGGCCAACGGTTCCTTCGGTCACCGAGGTGCCCGAATCGGTGACCTCGATCTTCCACGTGGCGGGCTCGTCGTCCATCGGGTTGTCCATATCCACCGGCTGCCACCAGCGAACCTTGAAGTCTTCGCCCTCCACCCTTATTTTCAAATAGTGATCCTTTGGGTTGCCCGGTGTCGAAGGTTTGAATTTTACGGCATTCGAATCGGGGTGGGCCGGAGTGCTGGCAACAACCGTTTCCACGCCACCCGCCCTTCTGACCAGTTTGATTATGTATTGTTCGTCATTGGCCGATCCATCGTGTTCCACCTTGGCGTAGTAATAATTGTCGGCGTCGGTGTAACGGACGATGATTCCGGCATGGCGGGGCGCAGAGACATTGCCCTTGTTTTTCATTTTGACCAGCACTTCCACGTCTTCCCAGGGCTGGCATCCGGTCGTCGTCAACTCATCGACAATGGTCACCGGCGCGGGCAAAAAGGACGCCATGACCATGGCCCGGCGGGTGTGGTTGCCGGTATAGCTGTAACCCGTCAGAGTGGTGTCGGTGGGCACTTCGACGGTGGAGATACCGCCCCAGGTCGCGCCCGATGTGTGCGCCTGCCCGGATATCTGGAGCGTGTGACCGCTTCCCCCTTCCGCGACATCCGCCGTGTGATTTTGAAATCCAAACGAGACCGCCATGGACCCGGCGTCGGATTGGGCCCCCAAAGTCACACTGGTCGGGTCGTTGTTCTCCGCGCCGGCGCCGCCCTTGAGGCCGGCCCCTGGAGCACCGCCATCGACGTCCGTCAGGGTCACGGCGGTGATCATGCGTTCCGCGACATCCCCCCCCCAGGTGACGGTGATGGTCCCCGTATCTCCGGCGTTGACGTCGAATTCCCACAGCGAGGCTCCCGTCTTGCTGCCGGAGCCGTTGTCCATTTCCTGGGACTGGATCGAAGAGGTCTTGGTGGTGGAGCCGAACTGCACGCTGTCCGGAATCGTGCTGGACGCACCGGAGGGCGCGAAACCTGCGATGACTACGGACATACGGTAAGTCGATGAACTCCAACCCAGATTAGTGACGTTACCTGCGGTCGGTACCAGGGCGGTGCCGATCATACCGCGCATCGTGCCCCCATCGGTGTCCTGATCGCGGATGACATGTCCCGCACCGGATGCCGAAATGGTACTGTTGTGTCCACTGCTTCCCCCTAATACCAACAGGGTTTTGTCGGAAACCGTGGTGACGCTGCCGTTGGTCATGCCGCCGCTGTTATTGATGAACCCGGCGCCGGGAACCTCGGGGTCTCCAGGCTGCACGTTTTCCAGGGTCACAACAGTAACAACCTGGTAATCCACAGTGGACGGCCAGCCGATGGCGATACCGCTGGACTGCCCGGGCGTGACATCCAGGTAAAACATCGCAACACCGGCTTTGGTGCCGCTGCTAGTCTGTGCATCGCCTACGGGAATCATGGACACGCCCCCGAAACTGGCGCTGTTGGCCCTGATGTTGCTGCTACCGTCCTCGGTGGAGGCGACAACGATCAGTTTGAGTGGATTTCCGGATGTCGTGGGGTTGGGGACGGTATAAGTCGGTGTCGTATAACTATTGGAAGATCCCCCCCCATTATTCCAAGCCTGTGGATTCAACACCCCGGGATCGCCGGAGGAACCGGCAGACTCCGCCCCCACGCCGACAACCAGCTTCACGTTCCCCCCGGCCGAAGCAGGAACGGCGTAGGCCAGGGTCGCCGTGGTGTCCGGCGCCAGTGCGGTCGTTGGCGTGATCTGGGGATTCAAAACACCCACCGTGCCGGAAGGACCGTCGACCAGTTTGTATTCCTGGTTGTCCACTTCCCACTGCGCCGGGTCGGTGGGAGCCCATCCCAATGCGTCTCCATCGTCAAAATTATCGAAGACCCCCGCACCACTCGGAGAAATGAAGGACACCGGAACCGAGGTGATAACCGAACGCAGGACACCATCCATATCTGTCCATTGCGCATCGGCGGACAGGGTCGTCGTCAGGCTGGGGGTCGACCAGTCGTAGCTGATGGATCCCGAAGCTTCGCCCTGGGAGTCCGTGGTCATCGTTCCGGAGGACAGGGTCACCGTCGTCGGGTCCGTCACCCGCAGGTTGACATTCCAGTTATCGATCGGGGTTCCTGCCGAGTTGACCGCCGTCAGGGTAAACGGCGCCGTGGTCGAGGGGCAGGTGACCGGGTTGACCGAAGGCTGAAGAGTCAGCCGGCCGAACGGGGCCAGCCCCAGGTTTCGCGGCGAAGCCTGGGCCGTCATCACCCGACGCCGGAACGAGTCGTTGTAACCGCCGGTGGCGACAACCGGAGTGCCACCGCTTTGCGTTGCCGCGCTGCTGGAAATATAGGACCCGGTATTGGTGTAGTTGTTGTTAAGGTCCTCTTCCTTGGTGCGGACGATGAACTCCATGTTGACGGTTCTGATATCTGAAATATCCGCGGCGGGAATAACGAGCGGGAGATTCTTAATCCCGCCGGTGATCGGGGCGGCCGTGCCGTCCACCGCGTTGACGCCCATTTCGTTGCCGCTGTGGTCGTAGAAACGGAAGACCAGATTGTCGATGTTTTCCGCCACGACGTATCCTTCGACGGTCCCATCCGATTTCAAGGTGTATTGCATCAGGTTGAACGGAGGGCCGGCCATGGAATAGTCGATGGTGAAAGTATTCGTTTCCCCGGAAAGCAGCTTTCCGTCATTGTTCATATCAAAAAAGGCGTCAAAGGTGATGGACCGGTTATTCGTCCCGCTGACGGAACTGACCACATAAGTGAGAATCTCGTCGCCTTCCACAGCCCCGTTGTCATCCCGGTCGGCAACCGTAGTGACGTAGTGGTCGCTGGCAGCGAGAATCTTTCCGCCCCGGATCACATGGTAACCGGCATTCTGGATCGCACGCGAAATGAACTCCACCGCACCGCGGCCATTGGCCACCATTTTCGCCATGTTGGTCTGGTTGCCAAAAGTTTTTCGCTGACTGGTGAAAATCTGCGCCACCAGGCCCAGCACCAGGATCGAGATGAATGAGGCCACGATCAGTTCCATCAGGGTAAATCCAGCCTGATTGGTCCATTTATTTTTTTGAGTCATGAGGCTTTTCATCTTGTTCACCTTAGACATTGGATTATTCAACGAAACTGTCGCGTTCCATACTGTAGATCGCCGGCACGAACGGGGGCCAATATTCGGGATTGTCAAAGTTGACATCCCAGCCGTAGTTTCTCTGTGGAGCGTTGTAGAAATGACTGCTCAACTGCCAACGACTACTACCCTGAGTGCTGGTCCAGAGGTTGATCAACGCACCATTGATGTTCATGGGAATCTCATTCCCCGAAGACCTGCCGCAGGGGGTGTCGTCCCAGCATTCGTGAAAGCGCGGATAGTTAATGAAGGCACCACTGAACACTCCGCCGCCGGTGGGAACGATCCCCGAAAACGCCGCCAGGTTGTGGGTGGTCTGACTCGGATTGGGCGATCGTGTGCCGTTGCAGAGCTTGGTCGCATCGTTCCAGGAATTGGATAAAACATTGTATGCGTCGCCAACGATAGCGACCCCGTGCGTGGGAGCATTGGTGTTGAAATCACCGTAGACGTAATACGGGTTGTCCGTCGCCACGGTGGTTTCATCGAGAGTGCCCGGCAGGGACCCATTGACCGCATCAATGACCCGGAAACGGATGGCCTGCAGAACGCCGGAGACGTCGTTAGCGAAGGATGCGTCCGGTGAACGGGAAGCGTAGATCAAAAGACCGTCTCCCGGCCAGGACACGCCCAGGTCATCGAGATAGGCCTGATACCAGGTTTCAAGGGCATACAGGTCGATATCGGTCACGCTCACGCGATCACCTTCGCGGCAATCCCAGAAGGCATTGCTCCTCTCCTGAACGGGCACCAGGAAATTGGGGATGGGGGTGCCCGATGAAGATTCGCCGTTGGCGATGAGAGCCGTCACATCCGTATTGGGCGCAGGCTGGGAGGCGAACACCTGGATGCCCGTCCCGGCCGCGACCAATGCCCCCTGGCCGACGATCTTGAGACCGTGCACGGTTGTCCGTTCCGGATCCCCCGCCCGTTGTTCATAAAAACCGCCGCGGATAAACTGGGTTCTCCCGGGTGCTTTTTTAATCGGCACCCCGATCTGGATGTACCCGTTGAACGTGGACTCCAACGTTGCTTTGTCGGACGCACTGGTCCCCAAAAAGGTGCCACTGATATTGGTGGCCGGTGTCATGGCGCCGTTTCCGTTGGATTCCGTTTTCATGAGAATGGGATTGAGGGAACCACTGTATCCGCCCGGCTTCCACATCTGATACATGTTTCCAACCACGGTCCAGGACATAGGCGAAGTGAGCGAATTCATGTCGTAGTCCCGGTAATTGAAGCTGGTCTGGGCTCCATAATACAGATCACCGTTGGTGTGAATCCGTCCCCAACTGTTCTGCGGTGGGCCGGAATTCAGTTCCAGGTCCGCCGCGGGCCCCGTCCCGCCGAAAAACAGGAAATACTGAACCAAAGGCGTCTGCAGAACGCGAATCGTCTCCTTCAGGGTTTCGGTGGCAGCGCTGCCATCCGTTGCCGTGGCCCGTCCCTGGATCTCAAATTCGTAGGCGTAATGCGACAAAACATTGGGACCGGTCTGCGTCTGGTAGAAAAAACGGGACGATTCCTGGGTCACCTTGTATTTCATGGTATACCCGTTGATCTCATCAAAACCGACATCGGCCACGGTGACATCGACCCAGCCCTCCCCGTCGCCGCCGAAGGCGGTGGAATCGGTGTATTCGCTCAGATTTTCAAATTCAAACAGAATTCTGCCTGCCCCCACGTCAAGCGCTGTCTCAGCTGCGTAATACCCTTCGTTACCTTTCTTGTGTGCCCCGGCCGCCTGGTAATTGAGGTTGATCGCCGTCATGGTGCCCGCCGCAATGGTGGCGAGGACGGCCAGGATAACAAGGAACACGATGAGGGTCGAACCATGCTCACCGCTGAGCGAAACGGTTGTTCGCGCTGTAAAGCCGGTTTTTCTCAGGCACATGATCTTCTCTCCCGTATGGGTATCTTGTTCGCTTTCACGTTTCATTGCTGGACGATTTCCCTTCGATTCATCACAACGGAAAGGTTGACGGACTTGCCCGCACCCCGCGCACCGGTCCAGGTAGTGGTCACGTCCACCCGTATCAACCTAATATTGAACTGGTTAGCTGGAGTAAAATCCCCGTTGCCCCAGGTAGTAACTGGAACGCTCAGGACCGTGACCCGGGTGAACTGGCCGTTGGTTTCGACCTTCGAGTACTGGATATTGGAATCAGCATTATAACTTTCGTCGATCGGGTACTGGCCAATGAAATAATTGAAACCATAGGTCCCACCGGCCAGGGCATTCTCATTGGCGGCTACCGCCTTGAGAGTCTCGATCTGTTCCTTGGTATATAGGGTGGCCTGGGTCATGTCATCGGCGTCTTTCTGGTAATCTATCACCGCGCTTATCGAGGTAATAATCCCTAAAATTCCCACGGTAAAAATGACCAGACTGATCAGTATTTCGATCAGGGTGAATCCCTGCTGGCAGCCGACGCTGATAACGGTCTGGGACCGGCTCGGGTTGATGTGTCCGTCGAGTTTCATCGTCTAACTCCAGGGCCCGGGTGAACCGGTGCCATCGTAACGCATGACTTCAATGTTGCCGGTCGCCTGAATGATCTTGACGGCGCGCTGACGCTGTTTTTCGTTGGTCACCAGATCAGATGCCGGGATGAGATAAAGCGCGCCGCTGCGATCCGCCTGCCCCCAGGAATAAAACTTGACCTGGGTCGCGCCATTCAAAGCAATGGGACTGGAAACAGCAGTCCCCCAGACCCCCAAGGTCCCCGAGGAAATACCGTAATTGATGTCGTTTTCCAAGGGAACGGTTTTCACCGTCTCACCCGTGTCCACACTGCCATCCCGGTCCAGATCGTTGTGAATGCTGTAGAAACCCGAACTGGAATTAAAGGTCACAATCACCGTGCTGTTGCTGCGAATCGCCAACTGTTTGGCCGCCATCAGGTCGAAGTACAGCTTGTTCGCTTCGGAATCGGCCTGGTAACGGTAAAGCCAGTCAGAAAAATTTGAAATGGCCACCGATCCCAGGATGCCGATAACCGCTATGACGGTGAGCAACTCGATCAATGTCAAACCTGCTTCATTTTGAATCCGAGCCCAGACCGTTTTTTTAACTTTAGGGTCTACGGAAACGCACGGGATTGAATTTTTGGATGCGGGTGCCATTCTGTTTCTTTGGTTACGGGTTTTCATTCCAACCTCTGTCATGCAAGGGTTAGACCAATTCAGCACCAATATTCAAAAAATATCGCCCCTCTCGATTAAGCCTTTTAAATTAAAGTTTTGAAAGAGGCAAAGGCTGGGTAATGGTAGAACGTATCCTCTGAAAATCGAAAGTTAGGCCCGAAAATGGCACCTGATTATAATTTTTCATACATCCTTCCTCACGGAAAAAGGATGAGCAATCGATCCTGGAAAACCATTAAAATGAAACCAAATGACGTGGAAACCGGGACAATTATTATCCCGGATTATTCCGGGTTTCAAAACATAAAATTGCGCGCGGCTGCCTGTAACCGGTGATTTATTAATTCTTTTCCAGAACATCGGCCAGAGCCGAAGGCGGCACGGAATCGGCTATTTCAATCGTCCCCACCGAGTGCACCAGGATAAACCGGATGTGTTCACCCTGGGCCTTCTTATCCCTCTGCATGGTTTCAATATAAGCCTGGGAGTCAAATCGGGGTACCTCCACCGGCAAACCAAAAGCAGAAGCCAATCCCTTGATCCGTTCCACCGTCCCGGAATCGCATTTGCCGAGATGCTCGGACAACCGGGCGGCGAACACCATCCCGATGGCCACCGCCTCCCCGTGCTTGAACCGGTTGTAATGAGTCAGGGCCTCCACGGCGTGGCCCAGTGTGTGACCGAAATTAAGCACCATGCGGTAACTGGCTTCCTGTTCATCTTTCTCAACCACCTGGGCCTTGATCGCACAGGAAACCTGAATGATATGAGCCAGACATTCGGAATCGAGATGGAGGATATCGTCAATGTGCTCTTCCAGGTAGGAAAAGAGACCGGGATCCTCGATCACGCCGTACTTGATGATTTCAGCCAGACCACAGCGAAATTCATCCTCCGGCAGGGTGTCGAGCGTGTCCAGGTCGGCAACCACGGCGCGAGGCTGGTAAAAAGCGCCAATCATGTTTTTGCCGGCGGGATGGTTGACAGCGGTTTTTCCGCCCACACTGCTGTCGACCTGGGAAAGAAGTGTTGTGGGAACCTGAATATAAGGAACGCCGCGCTGATAAGTCGCGGCAACGAAACCGGTCAGGTCACCGATCACCCCGCCGCCGAGGGCAATGAGCAGGGTTTTCCGGTCATAGTGGCCCTGCAGGAGGAAATCGTAGACGCGGTTGGCGTCCCCCAGCGTCTTGTGGGACTCGCCTTCGGGAATTTCGACAAAACCCGGCTCGATCCCGCTGTCTTCCAGGCTTTTCCGGACGGACGCACCATACAGGCGATTGATCTCGGGATTGGTGACGACGACCACCCTCCGCGGACGTTGCGGAATGAATTCCGCCAGACGCGGGAGGAGGCCCCGACCGATCAGGATATCGTAACTCCTGTCGCCGAGGTCGATCCTCAACCGTTTCATGAATTCGGCTGTTCAGTCTTGATAATGGTCGGGGTGACAAAGATCAGGAGTTCATCCACCGTATCCCGGTCGAGATGACTCTTGAACAGATTGCCAACGATGGGGATGTCCGCCAGATAGGGAATGGCGCGGCGGTTCTCGACGAGAGAACGCTGGTGCAACCCGCCCAGGATAGCCGTGCCGCCATCCTGTACCAGAACTTCGGTGGAAGCCTCGCGTGTATCGATACGCGGTGCGCCACCGACGGCATTGGCGAAATCCGGTGAATTCTGCGTGGCCTGAACCTGCATGTAAACTTTCTGGTCCGCGGTGATATGAGGCGTCACCGTCAACTCCAGGTTGGCATCGACGAATTCGGTTTTGACGCCTTCGTTCTGCGAAAAGGTCTGAAAGGGAATGCGTTCGCCCTGGCGGATCTTGGCCTGCTTGTTGTCCGCAGTAGCCACCTTGGGGTTGGCGATGGTCCGGCTTTTCCCCTGCCGTTCCATGGCGGAAAGCTGCAGATCCAGCGTCAGGTCACCGTCCCGGCTGAGCAGGCTGGTGGCCAGCCCCAGGAAAGGCAACTGTTCGGTCGCCAGATCCACCATGAAGCCCTGCCGGATGTCGCCCGTTCCAATGACTTCGTTCGTGAACCCACTCCCTCCACCGTTCGAAAGCACGCCCGACCCCGGAGCCGCGCCCGTACCCACAATCGCATTGGGGAATCTGGGGTTGCGCAGGGTCACCGTGGTGAATCCCCACTGCAGGCCGAGTTCCTGCAGGAAATTGCGGTTGATCTGGACTATTTTCGAGGCGATCTGAACCTGCGGCGTCGGGATATCCAGGTTTTTGACCACGTTGATCAGGTCCTTCAACATTTCTTCAGTGTCCATAATGACCAGAGTGTTGGTCCGGTCATTGACACTGACGGACCCCCCGGTAGTCAGAAGACCACCGACCCGCGTCTCGACTTCCTTCAGATTGGCGTAATTGATACGCACCATTTCAGTGACGACCTTGCCCTGCTCCTTGGCCGTACGGAACGCGTCTTTGGTGTCCACCCGAATGATATTCTTTTCGCAGGCCCGGCCCAGCTTGGCGTTGTCGAGCACCATATCCAACGCCAGCCCCCAGGGCACGTCATTGAGCATGACCGTGGTGGTCCCGGTAATACCCGGCGTGAGCACGATATTCTGTCCGGAAACCTCGGAGATGACCTGCAGGACATCCTCAAGCGGCGCATTCTGGAAATCCAGTGAAAGGGGATTCTGATTTTCAGCGTAGACACTCTGACAAGTGTCGATAAAGGTACTGGACGTCACCACCGTCTTTCCGCCTTTTCCGGAAGCGGCCAAAGAGGACGAGGCGCAGGCCAGACAGGCCAGGACGCCGATTCCAAGGAACTGCATCCAGTTTTTCATATTTTGAGCCATCGTCCTGTTGCGGGTCATAGGCTTGTCCTTTATTTTGATTCTCCGGTTCACCCTCTTCTCCTGCTATCCGGGCTCCTTAGGAATCCAGTCCTTTGACAATTGTCGGTTTGATGAGGATCAGCAGTTCACTGACGTTGTCCGTTTCCGCATTGCTCTTGAAAATCTGCCCAACTACGGGGATCTCCGACAAATAGGGAATCGCCCGGGTCGTGTCCGAAATCCGCTTTTGGAACAATCCACCGATCACCGCCGTGTCCTTGTTGGCCACCAGAAGTTCGGTAAACGCTTCACGGGTCAGGATGACCGGCACGCCACCGACGTTACGCACCGCGTCCGGTGAATTCTGCTGGGCGGCAACGGCCAGGTAGATCATGTCCTCGGAGGTGATCTGCGGCGTGACCTTCAACTCAATCACCGCGTCGATGAATTCGATCTTGGTTCCCTCCGCCGGATCGGTGGTCTGAAACGGAAGCCGCGTACCGCTGCGGATCTTGGCCTCCTTATTGTTCAGCGTGGTCACCTTGGGCGACGCAACCGTTTTCGACTTACCCTGACGCTCCAGCGCGCTCAATTGCAGGTCCAACGTTAGATCTCCACCGATGGCAGAAAGCGAAGTCGCAACAGCCCCGAACGGCGTGCCCACAGTCGCCAGATCCACAATAAAACCGGGCGAGATTCGTGGTGCCGCAAGTTGATTCCCGGGAATCCTGTTCCCATCGGTCCCAAAATCTACCCCACCCGCATTGAGCGGTGCTGAAAGGGCGCCGTCGCTTCGGGCGGCACCGCCGAACGCAATGGCATTGGGGAACTGCGGATTGCGAAACGTTACGCCGTCAAATCCCCATTGGATACCCAACTCCTGCAGAAAGTCGCGGTTGATCTGGATGATTTTGGACTCGATCTGAACCTGGTGCGTCGGCTGGTCCAGATTCAGCACCACTTCCATCATGTCCATCACAGCGGATTCCGTATCGGTGACAATGATCGAATTGGTCCGCTTGTCCGCCACCACCTTGCCGAAAGTGGATTTCATTTTATCCAGGTTCTTGATCACTTCATCCGGATCGCCGTAGTTCAGACGGACCATCTGGGTGATGATAGGCTGGTTGAAACGCTCGGCGATCAGGTCCTCGGCGATCCCAACGCGAACGATGCCGCCTTCGCACTTGCGCCCGAGCTTGTAATTCGCCATCACCAGTTCCATGACCTTGTTCCAGGGAACAGAGTCGACCTTCAAGGTGGCGCCTCCGGTGATTCCAGGAGCCACGACAATATTAATGTTGGCGAATTCGGCCAAGAAACGAAACACGTTCCTGAGCTCGGCATCCCGGAATTCAACCTGGATGACACTGGAAACACTGTTGAACAAGTCGCGGCAAGTGTCCGCGCTCTGACTGCTCAGCATTTGGGGAGCCATTGGCGGAGCGGCCGCCACAGTAGGCGCGGGCTCCACCGGAGACGGTTTCTCCTTCACCGGAGCCGTTTGCATCGGGCTCCCTTTTAAAGTGATCAGAAGCCTGTTGTCTTCCGGTTTTTGAATTTCATAAACCGCCGTCGAGGCGAGGTCGATCTCAAGCCGCTGAACCCCTGCATCTTCAAAATACATCGGGCGGATGGTCTGAACCACGCCGAGGTTGACTTCCATCTGTTCCTTGTCCGTCGAATCCATGTCCTGGAAATCCAGAACCAGACGGAGGGGTTCCATCAGTTTGAACGCCGTGTACTGGAGATTGGAAGACGCCTCCACTTCAATGGTGACCTCTTCCCCCTGCATATCCGTGCGAATATCGGTAATGGCGCCACGTCCCTCCTGCACTTCACCTGCCGGCGCACCCCCGCTTGAAGACGCCTGACCCAGGGTTTCTTCCTGGATCCCTTCCGCATTCTGTGACCAGACAGGACCCGCCGGGATCCCACACCACATCAGGGCGATAAAAAGTCCGGCTAAACAAGCTTTAACGGTTGATTGTCTCACGGCCTTCCCCTAGTTATTTTTTTCCTCCGGAACCTTCCGAAGCGGAAAATGCGATGAACTGCACTTTTGAAAGGATGTTGCCTTCATAGTCACGCGAACGCTCGACCACCTCGATCCGTTCCTGATCGATCGATCCCACCACTCCATAGGCGGGGCCCATCAGCATGCCCGGTTTTACGGTGTAACCATTGCTGTCTCCCGTCTGTACCAAAGCCCGGGTCTCGCTGCCGGAGTTCAAAACCCCGACCAGACGCAGCTCGCCATACTCCACCTGCAGCGGGGTCATCACCCCCCGCCCCGCGACATCCGTCGCCCTCTCCAAAAGGGATTGGTAGCGTGCAACTTCTTCTTCAAACTCCTCGTCGGACAAGGCTTCCAGTTCCGTTCGCTCCTGGAACAACTTGCTGTAAAATTCCAGATCCTGATACAACTGCGGGTCCATTTCCTTCAACTGGTTGTAGGCTTCCAATGGAAGGGGAAGCAACCGGCTGCCCTGGCTTGCGAAACGGTCCACCGGAGCGGTCAGGTCTTCTTCTTTCACTTCCTTTTTCTTCTTGTCCATACCGGGATAGACCAGGGCCTGGAACGGATCGCGCTTGCGTACAAACAACTGACGGACCCCCGGAGGGAACATTTCCCAAAGGAGTTCCTGCTCCTGTTCACCCTCTTCAAACGCCTTGAGGAGGGACGCCACCCGCAGACGCGCCTGCTGGTTCATCCGTTCCTGCGCATCAAGGCTTCCCTTGTTCTTCACCGACTGGTACCAGCGGCCGGCGGGAGACTCGTAGAACTTGACCAGTTCCTTGAAGTTGTTCTCGGACAACTCCCCGTAAATCCTGAAAATGAACAAAAGACGGAGGGTTTTAATGTATTCGGGCAAATCCTCCTTCATCTGTTTCGACTTGTTATCCGAGGGACCCTGCTCGAAATACGGGTTGAGCGGGGAAGCCACCGACAAAATCGACTGAGTCACTTTCAAATCATGCGCCACCAGGTTCATTGACCGGAGCAGGCGGTTCGACAGATACAACCTTTGACCTGGAGGCAGGTTTTCCGTTCCGGTTTTTTCCCGATAGTGCCCCAGGAAATCCTTGCCCCGCGAGAGGAACCATAAATAGTCGTTGAGAAACCTGACTTCCAGTTCGACGGCTTTCTGCCCCAGGGGCGAGGCAAAAAACTCAAGTGCCTGCTGAGCATGTTTCGAGTTCATGCTCCTGCGAAAACGCTGCTCCACCGCATCGAAATACTCCTGGGAGTCGAACGTCCCCATATACAACTGCCGGATGAGACTGATCTTCCCATCCGGGGCAACGACGTACAACAGGGTCAGCGGATCGGAAAACATTTCGGTCGGCAATTCGGTTTCCGACATGAACGTCTTCGCCGCATCCAGCCCGCTGTCCTTGAACAACTGACGCAGCAGCGAATCGTCCACCGCCGCGGAACCGGCAGGAGGCTGGGAAGCCACGGCGGACGTGGCGCAAAGAATTCCGGTCATGAACAGCACCAACAGTATCGAAAAACGGCGCCGTACCCGGTTCAAAGTCCTGTATGTCCTGAGGTGAGCTTGCATGGTTGAATCAACTCCCGTCTTCGACGAATGCATACACCATCGCATCCATTGTGGTTTGTACCGAATCGAGCGTTTTGACGACGTCCTCTCCCTTTTCCTCGTCGTAAACCAGGCGTTTGATCTTTTTGTTTTCCATTTTCATGGTCCGGATGTCGACCACCTGCAGGAGGTTCTGGAGCCAGTCAAAGAATCCCAGAGTGTTGTAGAACCCGCCGTTGATCGTGACTTCAATCGGCACTTCCCGGTAAAAATCGCCCTTGCTGATATCGTTGCCGATCTTGAAGTCGGCGATCTGGATACCCAGCAGGGTTCCAATGTCCGTCACTTTGTGCAGGAGCTTCGGCAGTTCGGATTCCATGGGCAAAACGCGCTTACGCTCGATCAGGTCCGCCTCCAGCATGGCCACATTCCGCTCCACCATGGGCTTGCTGGCAATCACCTGCTGGTATTGCCGGAAGGTGGTGTCCAGTTCCGTCTTTTTCTTCACATGCGCCGCGTAATCCTCTTCCGCGTTCGCATGCAACGTGAACCAGTACCCCCCGAATACCAGTGCCCCGATCAACGCGCCGACAGCCAGAAAGTGGACCTTTTTGGTGTTGGCCAAGGCGGCGTACGGAATGCTGTCCAGTAACTTGTCCATGGCTCCTCTGTTCCTTCTATTTTGGTTTGGGTCCTGAACCCGCGACATGGGCGTAAACGGTGTAAATACGCACCTGCTTTTTTTCCACCCACGACATGTTGCTCTTGTGCAGGATCACGTGGTCCAGGTAATCCAGCGTTTCCAGGGCTTCCATGAACCGGACCACGCCGCGATCCGACCGCGCCTTGCCCTGAAACTTGATGAACAGATGCTTTTCCTGCGGAACTTCTTTCCCCTTGGCCGGCTTACGTCCTTTTGCTGACGGCGGGGTTTTATCCAGAAACAGAATCGGAACCCGGTCACTCCTGAGCTTGGCCTCGGCTTCCTGCTCCACTTTCTCCAGCCAGACACCTTCAGGCGCAATCCGCCCCACATCCTCCAGAAGCCTGGCAAAAGGGATCTTCGCCGTGCGCAATCCCTCCAGCCCCTGGATATTTCCCCGCAAGGTCCCTTCCCTCGCCTTGAGTTTCTGGACAACATCATGTTGCGGCTTTAGCTGATTGACCTTCTGCTGGGCCTCCGCCACCTCGGCCTCGGCATTCCCGACCTTGACGGTGTCATTGACATAGGACAACCCGGTCAACCCAAGGGCGACGATCACAATGAACACCGCCGTCATCACCATCTTCTGGATGGTGACCTCCTGCGCGATTCGCTGGTAATCGTATAAATTGATTTTGATCATAAGTAGTCGAACCTTCTCGTTGCCAGACCGGCGACCACCGAAGCCAACGGCGCCATTTGGGAAATACTGTCGCGGTCAAATTTCCTTGGGTTGATTTTGATCGTCTCCAAAGGATTGAAGATTTCCACCGGTACCGCCAGGCGGTCCGACAGGAGGTTGTCTACACCGGGAATGAGCGCTCCGCCTCCACACACAAACACCTGTTCCACAGTGCTGTTGGACGTGGAACTGAAAAGTTCGAAGGATTTCTGCAATTCGTCGATGATCGGATCGAAAGAGTCGACAATCATGTCGATCACGGCCTGCCGGTCCACACTCTCCGGTATGATGCCCTGCTTGAGACCTTCGGTTTCGTTGTATTCGAGGCGGAATTCCTTGCCCAGTTGGTTGGTGAGAACACGGCCTCCAGTCGGGATATCCCGCGTGAAAAAGGAAACCCCGTCGAGCAACAGGTTCACGTGGGTGAATGCATTGCCCAGGTCGACCACGGCCACGCCCCCCATGGTTTCGAGGTCCCGCTGAACAGCCAGGGCGTTGGACATGGCGAACACGTCAAGATCGATGATGACCGGCTTCAGACCCGCCGCCTGAAGCACATCCGCCCGGTTGTCGATCAGGTCGTTCTGCACCGCAACCAGCAGGATGTCCTGCTTGTCCTCCTCCAGATCCTCAAACTCGCCCCCTCCCCCGGACATGCCGAGCTTCTGGTAATCGAGACGGACATCGTCGATATCAAAGGGAATATACTGTTCGGCCTCCTGCGTGATCGACTCGGTCAATTCATCGTCCGGCATGAGAGGCATCTGGATTTTCTTGATAATGACGGATTCCCCGGAAAGGGAGGCCACAGCGTACCGGGTTTCCACTTTTTCCGCCCTGATAAGGCGGGTCAGAGCATCCGCGACCTGCTCCTCATCGCGGACAATGCCATCGGTAATGGCATCCGGCTCAAGCGGCATGACGCCGAAAGCGGTCAGTTCATAGCGCTTTCCGGAACCCTGCAACTGCGCCAGCTTGATCGAACTTGAACCGATGTCTACGGCCAGCAACGGTGTCTTGTCTGAAAGGAACATTCGTCTTTCCTGTCGGTGTTCGGCGGCATTGGCGCCCCCGGATTGTTCGACTCTCCACTCCGGCGGCCGGGTCCTTTAACGGCTCCCCAACTTTTGAGCCCGGCTGCTCCGGAATGCCTCATCCCTGCTTCGCTTTCCCAGTCTCCCCAAAGACTCCTGAATCCCCTCACGGGCATTCCTACAGGTCCGATTTCTTTTTCCGTCGCACCACCTTGCGGCGGACCACCTTCTTATTCCCCGCCGCGGCATCTTCATCAAAGAAAATCTTGGTCCGGTCTCCCAGCTTGAATCCGAGTGCCAGAATGATCTTGCGCTTGGTGTCCAGTCGACAGTCATTCCCCTTTTCGATCCGATCGATGGTCTGGACCGTAACGTTGGCCTTGCGCGCCAACTCGGCCTTGCTCATCATTTTGGATTCCCGGATCTTCTGGACATTGTTATTCACATTGGCCACAGTTTTTCCCCTCCAGATAGAGAGACGGGTTGAACCCAAATATTAAAAAATTTGTAACTTCTTTTCGTGGATGGGAGCTAATATACTTCAACTTAAGATACTTGTCAATAACAATTTTAAACTTTTTAAAAGTAAAATTA
>JAGQJZ010000072.1 GCA_020430445.1 Nitrospina sp. | reverse complement strand
GTGCTTGCCGCGCCACAGTTCCCGGTCGCGTTCGAACAGCAACCCGTCCGGATTGCGCGCGCCGTAGAGGAGCGACACATTGCCGAAGCGGTCGCGGTTCTCGACAACAGCTTCGAGCACCGGGCGGAGCGGCGCCAGGCCGATGCCCCCGGCCATGATGACGACATCCTTCCCCACCGCCTGTGGCATCGGCCAACTCGTCCCGAAAGGCCCCCGCAGCCCCACCGTCTGCCCGGCTTTCAAAGCGTGCAGGGCGCCGGTCACCGTTCCCACATCCCGCACCGTGTGCAGCCATCCTCCGGTTTTAGGCGACCGGCCGCTGATCGAAATGGGCACGTCGCCGACACCGAAGGCATACAGCATATTGAACTGGCCCGGTTCGTATTGCGGTGGAGGGGATCCCTCGTTCGGCGCGACATCCAGGGTGAAAGTGTCGGCGGTTTCCTTTCGAACCGCGTGCACCCTGTGCGGAACCGGAATGAGCGGATTGGCCGTCAACGTATTCATCGCTCCACTCATCTCTGATGACCGTAAATGTCCATCAACTGGATCTGCGTCGCCTCCATGCGCTGACCGATGATCGGGAGCAGGCGACTCAACAGTTCGTAGCCCAGGCTGTGGTCCGACGAACATTTAGTGCGCAGGCACTTGCCATCGAAACGGATGGCGCGGGTCAGCTCCAGCGCCTGGGCGTCGCAATGCCACTGGTAGGGCGGCACCAGCCAGGCCCATCCGAGAATCTCACCTTCATTGATCGTTTCGATCGTGAGCGGCTCTCTGCCGGGCGGGTCCAGTTCCAGCGCCACCTTGCCCTGGCGGATCAGATAAAACTGGTCCGCCTCCTCATGCTGCCGGTGGATGAACTGCCCCGCATCGAACCGGACATTGGCCGCGCAACCGGTCACCAGTTCCAGGTACTCCGGACTCAGGTCCTTGAAGAATGGATGCTCAGCGATGATGTGTTCAAGATTTTTCATGGTCGTGTCCTTTGTCTTCCGGCGGACTCCCGGTCTGCTCCGCCGATGAACGGATGGCGCTCACCTCTTCAGTCAGGTCGATGGCAACGGGACACCAGGTGATGCACCGTCCACAGCCGACGCACCCCGAGGATTCGAACTGATCGACCCAGCTCGACAGTTTGTGCGTGAGCCACTGCCGGTAACGCGACCGCGTGGAAGCGCGGACGCTGCCGCCGTGCAGGTAGGAAAAGTCCATGGTGAAACAGGAGTCCCACCGCTGCCACCGTTCCGCATGGTCGCCCGTGATATCGGTGACATCTTCCACCGTGGTGCAAAAACAGGTGGGACAAACCATCGTGCAGTTGGCGCAGGACAGGCACCGCGACGCGACCTGGTCCCACCGGGAATGATCCTGATTGTTCGCCAGGAGTTCGCGCACGCCTTGCGTGTCCAGGGTGCGGCCCATCTGTTTTTCCGTCGCCGCCACAATCCGCTCGCCTGCGCGCAGGTCTTCCGGCGACGCCGGTTTTACCGGTATTTTACCGAGGATTTCCTCCCCTACATCGCTGCCCATTTCCACAAGGAAACGATGCGCGTCACCCTCGATCATTTCCGTGAGCGCGAGATCGAATCCTTCGTCCGCCCGGGGGCCGGTGTTCATCGACACGCAAAAGCAGGTGTTGGCCGCCTGGGCGCACTGCACCGCGACAATAAAACACCCTTCGCGGCGCGCCCGGTAATCCTCGTTGACGTACCGGTCCTGAAGGAACACGCGATCCTGAATGCGGATGGCGTGAATCTCGCATGAACGCACGCCGATGAAGGCGTAGCGGGAAGTTTCGGGTGCCTCCGGCATGACCTCAAACCCGTCTTCGCCGTTTGCCGCCGACCACAAGCGGCGGCTGGGAGGGTGCAGGTATTTTTTCCAGGAATGGGGCCCGACGGTGAAGCCGAAACAGGCTCGGTCATCGCGGCGTTTCAGCCGGTAGGCGCCGCCCTCCTGCTCTTCCGTCCAGCCGATGGGGAGGTCTTCCGCGGTGCCGATGGAATCGTAGACGATCGCGCCTTCACCCAGCGTCGGCCCGACCACATCAAAACCCGCGTCTTTCAGCGCCGAGAACAACGTGTCGAGATCGTCCCGCTCAAGAATAAAAAACTTTTGCAACGCCTTGTTCACCACCCCTCCTCACGGTTCACTGCGAAATATCACTCCAGCACGATGTGTGTGCCGACCTTCCCCTGCACCGCCGCAACCAGATCATTCAAATGGGCAATCACGGCCCGCTTGCCTCCGGCGCGAAGAAATTGAATTGCCGCCGCCACCTTCGGCTTCATGCTGCCTTCGGCGAACTCCCCCGCTGCCAGCAGCAATTCCATTTCATCCGCCGTGGCGTGGTCAATGGGAACCGCATCGCCGGAATTGAAATTCCGGTACACCCGGTCGACCCCGGTCAGGATCACCAGCCAGTCGAGCTTCAATTCCCGGGCAATCAGCGCACTCGTGAAATCCTTATCGATGACCGCCTCGACTCCCGAAAGCCCTCCGTCCTCCGTTCGGACCACCGGCACGCCGCCACCCCCTCCCCCTATTAATATAATTCCTTTGGAGAGGATTTCACGGAACCCATCGATTTCTATTATTTCCCGTGGAGCCGGAGAGGCCACCACGCGACGATAGCCACGGCCCGCGTCTTCCATCATGACCCAGCCCCGGTCCCGCACCAATGCATCGGCCTCCGCCTTGCTGTAGAACAGGCCGATCGGCTTGGTCGGTTTTTTAAACGCCGGGTCGTCCGCGTCCACCAGAACCTGGGTGATCACCGCCAGCGCCCTTTTGTTCATCCCCTGCTCGCGGCACAGGTTGTCGAGCGTATTCTGCAGGATGTAACCGATGCGGCCCTGGCTGTCGGCAACGCAGACATCGAGCGTGATCTGCCGTGGAAAGTCGTGCCGTGTCAGTTCCTGCTGGAGGAAAATCTGCCCCACCTGCGGCCCGTTGCCATGGCACAGGGCAAGGGTCCCGTATCCCGCCTTGAGCAACGCGATGACGCCCTGCAGGCTCTTGCGGGCCACCGCGAACTCCTCCTTCTGATGCGACGGCGGTGCTTCGGCGACATTCAGGGCGTTGCCCCCGAACGAAATCAGCAGCCCCGGTTTCTCAGACGAGGCCATTATGGAACATCCGTTTCCGGCAGAAAAGCCTCCCTCACCTGTTCAGAAATTGTTCCAGCACCGTATCGAGCGTCACGCTTCCCCGCTCTTCCAACTCGTACCCCACCCGCAACGAGGGCTTGTTGATTTTCAGGATCCGCCCCAGGTCGATGGGCGTGCCGATCAGAACAAGATCGCACGGCACCGCGTTGATCGTCGCTTCCAGGTCCGCCATCTGTTGTTCGCCGTATCCCATCGCCGGAAGCAGGGCGCCGATTCCCGGATAGGTTTCAAAAGTGGACTTGAGGCTTCCCACCAGCCAGGGCCGTGGATCGATGATCTCACCCGCGGCAAATTTGCGCGCGGCCAGGACACCGGCACCGAACTGCATGCCGCCGTGCGTCAGGGTCGGGCCGTCCTCCACCACCAGCACTTTTTTTCCGCGAATCGTTTCGGGTGAATCGACCTGGATCGGGGAATCGCCTTCGATCACCACCGCATCCGGGTTGTAGCGCGCGATGCTGTCGCGAACCCGGGCGATGCCGTCTTCTTTCGCCGAGTCCATTTTATTGATGACGATCACATCGGCGCGCAGCAGGTTGACCTCGCCGGGAAAGTAAGAGGTTTCGTGCCCCGGACGGTGCGGGTCGACGACGACGATCTCCAGGTCCGGCTTGTAGAACGGGTAATCGTTGTTGCCGCCGTCCCAGACGATGACCTCCGCTTCCTGTTCCGCCTTTCTTAAAATAGCCTCGTAATCCACACCTGCGTAAATGGGCACACCGATCGTGAGGTACGGTTCGTACTCTTCCATCTCTTCGATCGTGCAGTCGTGGATTTTCAAATCCTCCAGCCGGGCGAACCGCTGCACCGCCTGTTTTTCCAGATTGCCATAGGGCATGGCGTGGCGGATGGCGACCACCGGCACGCCGCGGTCCTTCAGAATCTGCGTGATCTTGCGGCTCGTCTGCGATTTGCCGCACCCCGTCCGCACCGCGCACACGGAGATCATCTTTTTCGTTGAAGCGATCATCGACCGGTCCGGACCGAGAAAACAGAAGTCCGGTCCGGCGGCTAGCACCGCCGATGCCTTTTCCATCACGTACTGGTGCGAAACATCGCTGTAGGCGAACACCACCGTGTCCACTCCCTTTTCACGGATGATTTGCGGCAGGTCGGCTTCCGGGAGGATGGGGATGCCTTCGGGATAGAGTTCCCCGGCAAGGGCGCGGGGATAGACTTTTTTGTCAATGCCGGGAATCTGCGTGGCGGTGAACGCCACCACCCGGTAACGCGGATTGCCGCGATAATGCGTGTTGAAAGCGTGGAAGTCGCGCCCCGCCGCTCCCATAATGACAATGCGTTGTGCTGTTGCGTCAAACCCGGCCATCAGGCCACCTCGCTTTCACTGCCGGTCCAAATCAGGCCCTCTCTATAAAGATCGCGCCGACAGGACAGAAATTCCATTTTCGTAACCACCGCGGCCGTGCATCGGGCCTCTTCACCGCATGCCCGTGATCGCACCCTCTTCGAAGTCGATGTATTCCGCCTGCGGTTTTGCCGGCAGGCCCGGCATGCGCATGATCTCACCGGTGAGCGGAATCAGGAACCCCGCCCCGGCGGAAATCAGGATCTCGCGGACGGTGACCGTGAAATGTTCGGGCCGTCCGATCTTCGAAGGATCGTCGGACAGGGACGCCGGAGTCTTGGCGATACACACCGGCAGGTTTCCGTAGCCCAGCTTCTCGATAGCCTTGAGATCGCGTTCCGCCTTTTTGGCGTACTCGATTTTTTCAGCACCGTACATTTTGTTCGCCACCTTGAATATCTTGTCCGGCACCGGTTCGTCCCATTCATAAAGCGGACAAAAGGGATTGCTCTCCGTCTCGGCATTGGCGATCACCGCATCGGCCAGTTCCAGGCCGCCCTCCCCGCCTTCCTCAAACACGTTGCTGAGCGCGAAAGGAACCTTGAGCCGCTCCCGGCAATGCCGCCGCACCACGTCGATCTCCTCTTCCGTATCGCCGCTGAAACGGTTGAGGCACACGATCGGCGGTTCGCAAAAATGCTGGATGTTCTCCACATGCCGGTCGAGATTCGACAGCCCTCTTTGCACCGCTTCCGGATCGTGACGGTCGAGCGCATCGGCTTTGACGCCACCGTGGGATTTCAGCGCCCGGCAGGTGGCGACCAGCACCACCGCCGCCGTGTCCAACCCGGCGCTGCGGCATTTGATGTCGAAAAACTTTTCCGCCCCCAGGTCGAATCCGAATCCCGCCTCCGTGATCGCCCAGTCGGACAACGCCATGGCCATTTTCGTGGCGATGACGGAATTGCACCCATGCGCGATGTTCGCGAACGGTCCGCCGTGCACCAACGCCGGAACGCCTTCTGTCGTCTGCACCAGGTTCGGCAGGAGCGCGTCCTTCATCAACGCCAGCATAGCGCCGGAGGCGTTGAGCGCCCGGGCGGTGATGGGGTCGCCCTTGTGCGTGAACGCCACCAGAATTTTTTCAAGCCGCGCTTTAAGGTCGGCGTGGTTTTCCGCGAGACACAGGATCGCCATGATCTCCGATGCGGCGGTGATGTCGAACCCCGTTTCGCGGGGCACGCCCTGCAGCACGCCGCCCAGACCGATGACGATGTTGCGCAGGGCCCGGTCGTTCATGTCCATCACCCGCTTCCACAGAATCCGGCGCGGATCGATGTCGCCCAGCCCCTGCCGGTAGATGCGATTGTCCAGCATGGCTGTGAGAAGATTGTGAGCCGAGGTCACCGCGTGAAAGTCTCCGGTGAAATGCAGGTTGATGTCCTCCACCGGCAACACCTGGCTTTTTCCGCCGCCCGTAGCGCCCCCCTTCATGCCGAGGCAGGGGCCGAGCGAGGGTTCGCGCAGGGCCAGGCAAACGGATTTCCGCCTTTTGGCCAGCGCCTGGCCGAGGCCGATGGTCGTGGTCGTTTTTCCCTCACCGGCGGGAGTCGGCGTGATGGCGGACACCAGAATGAGCCTGCCCTGTTTCGGATTCCGTTCGAGAACCTCGAGCCGCACCTTGGCCTTGTCGGCTCCGTAAACGATCAGGTCGTCCGGGTTCAACCCCAGACCCGCTGCAATTTCGACGATGGGTCTCATTATTATTCCTGGGAAAAGACCGGGTTTGAAAAATGAGTGCCTCCCATTGTGCCAACCAAAAAACTCATTTGCACCTCACTCAGGCGAACTAGTATTTTAAGGGGATTTTTAACCGGGAGGCCTCCAACAAACCCGTATTTTTTGTCACGGCAACCCGCAGGCCTGATCCTCCAGGGCGGTTCACTGACAAATGCAATTTTCAGAGGCGTCCTTTTTCATTATAATGGGAATGCATGAGTAAAATCCTCGAAAAAACCGAACCGGCTCCGGGTGTCTTTCGTTACGTGATCGAAGCAGGAGAAATCGCCCACAAGGCGCGGCCGGGACAGTTCGTCATCATCCGGATTGACGAACACGGCGAACGCATTCCCCTCACCATTGCCGACTGCCTGCTGGAGCAGAACGCCATTGTGCTGTTCGTGCAACCGGTGGGAAAAACTTCAATACAGTTGAGCCTGATGATTGCCGGAGACACCATTCTCGATCTGGCCGGCCCCCTGGGCAATCCCACCGAGATCCGGCGCTTCGGCACAGTGGCGCTCGTCGGCGGCGGCTTCGGCATTGCCGCCCTGTATCCCATTGCCCGGGAACTGACCCGCGGCGGGAACCGGGTCATCACCCTGCTCGGTGCGCGGACAGAGTCGCGGCTGCTGCTGCGCCAGGAGATGGAATCCGTCTCGGCCCAGGTCCACATAAGCACCGACGACGGCAGTTGCGGCCTGCACGGCAATGTGACCGACGCCCTCAGCTTTCTGATCCAATCCGGCGAAAAGCCCGACCGCGTCATCGCCATCGGCCCGCTTATCATGATGGAAAAAATCGCCGAACTGACGCGTCCCCTGAACATCAAGACCCTCGTCAGCATGAATCCGATCATGATCGACGGCACCGGCATGTGCGGCGCCTGCCGCGTGCAGGTCGCGGGCGAGATGAAATTCGCCTGCGTGGACGGCCCCGAATTCGACGGCCACGAGGTCGACTTCGACACGGTCATCAACCGTCTCGGCGCTTACAAAAAAGAGGAAAAGGAATCCTCCGAAGAATTCGAAGACCACATCCTAGGCCCCTGTTCCCTGGGAGAACGCGCGCCATGACCGGATCCCCAAAAAAATCGGACCGGCTGCAGCAACCCCGGCAGAAGGACTGCGAACTCAACCCCGATACCCGGAAACACAATTTCCAGGAGGTGTCGCTCGGGTACACGCCGGAGATGGCGCGGCTCGAAGCGCACCGCTGCCTGCAATGCAAAAAACCCAAGTGCGTGATGGGCTGCCCGGTGCATGTCAGGATACCCGAATTCGTGCAGCACATCGCCGACGGTGAGTTTCTCGAAGCGGCGCGCGTCATCAAGGAAACCAATTCCCTGCCCGCCGTTACCGGGCGCGTGTGCCCGCAGGAAGACCAGTGCGAGAAACACTGCGTCATCGGTCTCAAAAGCGAACCCATCGCCATCGGCAAACTCGAGCGATTCGCCGCCGATTACGAACGCACCCACGGCAAGGGGGAACCGGTTGAGGTGGCCCCGCCCACCGGCAAGAAGGTCGCCATCATCGGGTCCGGCCCGGCGGGACTGAGCGCCGCGGGCGATCTGGCGAAACTCGGGCACGAGGTGGTCATCTTCGAAGCCCTGCACCAGGCGGGCGGTGTTTTGTTCTACGGCATCCCGGAGTTTCGCCTGCCCAAGCCCATTGTGGAATCGGAACTGGACTACCTCAAGCGCCTTGGCGTGGAGATCAAGGTCAACTACGTGATCGGGCAGATCAAGTCCTTAGACGAATTGATGCAGGAGGACGGGTTCGACGCCGTCTTCATCGGCACCGGCGCGGGGCTGCCCTATTTCCTCGGCATTCCCGGTGAAAACTACAACGGCGTCTATTCCGCCAACGAGTTTCTGACGCGCGTCAACCTGATGCACGCCTGGGACTTCCCCCATTTCGACACGCCCATCCACCCGCACAAGACACTCGCCGTGATCGGCGGCGGCAACACGGCCATGGACGCGGCACGCACGGCCATGCGCCTGCCCCATACCGAACGGGTGATCCTCATTTACCGCCGGGGACGAGACGAAATGCCGGCGCGGCAGGAAGAGGTGTTGCACGCGGAAGCGGAGGGCATCGAATTCCGCTTCCTGTCCAGCCCGAAAGAGATCACCGGCGAAAACGGCTGGGTCAACGGTGTCGTCTGTCAGCCGATGGAGTTGGGCGAGGCCGACGCCTCGGGACGCCGGCGGCCAGTTGCGGTGGAAGGCAGCGAAACGCGGATTCCGGTGGACGCGGTGATCATCGCGCTGGGAAGCGGAGTCAATCCGCTGATCGCCAAAAGCGCGGACGACCTGAAAACGGATTCAAAAGGCCACATCGAACTGGCGGACCCGGAAATCAACCTGACGCAGAAACGCGGCGTGTTCGCCGGAGGCGACATCGTGACCGGCGCGGCCACGGTCATCTCCGCCATGGGAGCGGGCAAGCGGGCCGCGTTGGGCATTCACGACTATCTCATGCGCAGCGAAGGCACCCGCTAACGCACCGTCTTCCGCCTGTGCCGCCGGTTCCACCAGCGTTTGTGCCACTCCATCAGGAGAATGCTGGTCGAAGCCAGCCCCGTCACCAGAACCCACATCTCCACATCCACCGGCTGGGTTTTCAAAACCAGTTGCCCCAGGGGAACGTGCATCGCCATCACATGAAATAGAAAAGCCGTCGTCACGCCGATGGCGAGAAACGGGTTGCGCCATAACGAAAAAGCAAAAGCGGATTTGTATTCCGAGCGGCAATTCACCATGTGAATGTTGACGAACAGCACCACAAAAAGCAGCAGGATGTTGCGTGCCGCCTCCAGCGGCACGTTCGAATCGAGCAGCCACTGAAACAGGGCGAACCCCATCCCCCCCATAACGATTGCAATGATCGCCGTGCGCTCGATCATCAGGTGATTGAAAATGGGTTCGCCGGGATCGCGCGGGGGATACTTCAGTTCATCGCCCTCCCCCGGTTCAAACGCCATGCCCACGTCCTGGATGCCCTGCGTTACCAGGTTCAGCCACAAAAGCTGAACCGGCGTCAGCGGCAGGGGCAACCCCATGGACACCGCGAGCATCACCAGCACTACCTCCGCCGCACCGGTGGAAATCAGCATGAAGATGACTTTCCGGATGTTGTTGTAGGCGATGCGCCCTTCCTCCACCCCGCCGACGATGGTGGCGAAATTGTCATCGCTGATCACCAGTTCCGCCGCTTCGCGCGCCACATCCGTTCCAGACTTGCCCATGGCCGACCCGATGTTGGCCTTGCGCAAAGCCGGGGCGTCGTTGACGCCGTCGCCGGTGACGGCGACGAAATGCCCGGATTCCTGCATGGCGCTGACCAGTTCCAGCTTCTGGTTGGGAGCCACGCGGGCGAACACCCGCGCCGTGCGCACGATCTCCTTCACTTCTTCAGGCGTTTTCGATTCGATTTCCGTGCCGGTCACCACCTGGTCTTCGCTGATGTCCAGCCCCAGGTCGCGGGCAATGGCGCGGGCGGTGATCGGGTGATCGCCGGTGATGATGGCCACCTCCACGCCGGCGTCGCGGCAGTTCGCCACCGCCTCCCGCACGCCTTCACGCAGGGGATCGATCATCCCGACAAAACCGAGGAAGGTCAGACCGGAAGGCTCAGCCGGAGCGTGGGTCTCATCCGCAACCACGGGACCGGCCCCCTCCGCCAGCGCCAGGACGCGCAGGCCGCGCGAGGCCATGTCTTCCGCGATGCCCAGCAACCTGTTTTTCTCTTCCGGCATTGCCGTGCACATCGAGATCACGCGCTCGGGCGATCCCTTGACACACACCAGGCCGACGCCGTCCTGCGTTTTATGAAACGAGGCGGAAAACTGGTATTCCGGTTCAAAGGGAATCTGGTTGACCTGGGGAAACGCACTCAGCAGGGTTTCCCGTTCGCGTTCCATTTTTTGGCCGAGGGACAGCAGGGCGATATCCGTCGGATCGCCACGAAAAACCCATTCTCCATCCATCTGGTGGAGGTCCGCTTCATTGCACAGCACACCGGTCCGCAAGAGGGGCTCCAGCCCTTCCGGAAGACGGGTTGGAGAAACCACGGTATTTTCAAACGTGACTTCGCCCTTGGGGACAAAGCCGTGGCCGGACACTTCCAGCATCATCTCGCCGGGCAGGCGGATTTCCCGGACGGTGAGTTCGTTGCAGGTGAGGGTCCCGGTCTTGTCGCTGGCGATGAGGGTGCAGCTTCCCAGGCCTTCCACGGCGGCGAGACGGCGCACGATGACCCCACGCCGCGCCATGCGGTTGGTGCCGATCGCCAGAGCGATGGTCAACGCCACCGGCAACCCTTCCGGGATCACCGCAACAGCCAGGGCGATGCCGAACATGAGCATGCTCATCACACCGTACCCCTTGATGAGAATGCCGAGGAGGCCCACAACCGCGATGACGACCATCACCACCCAGGCCAGCATCTGGCTGAACCGTTCCATGCGCACCATCAGCGGCGGTTTACCCTGTCCGGTGCCCATCATCGACCGGGCAATGCGCCCGACTTCGGTGGTGAGGCCCGTCGCCACCACCACCCCCTTGCCCCGGCCCCGGATCACGATCGTCCCGGCATGGCCCATATTGATGCGGTCCCCGATGGGAACCTGATCTTCACCCTGCCACCGGGCATCCTTGGTGACCGCAAGCGATTCCCCGGTCAAAAGCGACTCGTTGATTTCCAGACCGTGCGACAGCAGCAGGCGCACATCCGCGGGAACGCGATTGCCCGATTCCAGCCAGACGATGTCCCCCGGCACCACGTTTTCCGCTTCGGTTTCAACGATCCGTCCGTCCCGTTCCACGGTGGCGCGGATTTTCAAAAGCTGCTGCAGGGACCGCGCGCTTTTTTCCGCTTTCCATTCCTGAATGGTTCCAATAAGAGCGTTGAGGCACAACACCCCGAAAATAAAACCGGCGTCGACCCATTCCTTGATGACCAGCGACAGAACCGCCGCCACCAGCAGGATGTAGACGAAGGGGCTTTGAAACTGGCGGAAGAAAATCTTCCACAGCGGCGGGCTCTCGGCTTCGGGCAGACGGTTGACTCCATACTGCTCAAGCCGCTTTTGCGCGTCTTCAACAGACAGTCCGCTCTCACGGCTGTCGAAACGGGTCAGGAGGTCTCGGGAGGAAAGGGCATGCCAACCGGGACCGTTCACTGCATTCGGGACGGGGTTCGTGTCGGGGTGACTCATTCCTCTATTTTAACTTTTAACAATTAACAGCGCCTCTAAAAATTATCATGGCCGTGAACAGGCCCTGCCCTTTCAGAACGTGCGGGCTTTCGGAACAAACCATCGAAGGGTTGGGAGCCCGCGAAAAAAGAAACCACCCAATGCGCCGTCTACCACCGAGGATGCAAAGACGTTCATCCCGCGTTATATTAGTAGTAGTGGCAACCCATACTCCAACAGGTGGCGCATGAAAGCACTGGTTCTCGATATTCCCAGAAAAGACTGGGAAAGCACGCAAGGCATGAGCTTTGTCGATCACGATCCGCCCGAACTGCGGGAATCACAGGATCCCGCGGACGCCTCCCGGGTGATCATCCGCCCGCGTTACACCGGGTTTTGCGGCTCGGACAAAAGCATCTGGTTCCGGCACGCATTCAAGGAGCCCATTTTCGATTCTTTGGCAGCGGAGCAGAAAACCAGACGCATTTGCGGACACGAACTTCTCGGGGAGATCGTCGAGACCGGGTCCTACGCCGGCAGCCACTACGGCTACAAGGCGGGCGACATCGTTTCCACCGAATCGCATATATTCTGCGGCAAGTGCCACCAGTGCAAAATCGGCGACGCCCACGTCTGCTCGGATCACAAGATCATCGGCATCTCCACCGACGGGTGCTTTGCGGAACTGGTCAAGCTGCCCGCCAAGGAACTCTGGAAAACGGACACGAACCGCATCCGCCCGGAAGTGGCCGCCATTCAGGAACCCCTGGGCAATGCCGTCCACGCCTGCAGCCGGGTCGACCTGCGCGGCAGAACACTGGCGATTTTCGGCTGCGGCACCATCGGCCTGCTTTCCATCTTAGTCAGCCGGGCGATGGGAGCGGCCTGCATCATCGGCGTCGACCCCAATCCGAAAAACCTGGAACTGGCCGAACGGCTCGGGGTCGACCTTCCCATCCAGGTGAGCCGCGAGGCGATCCAGGACACACCGCACTCCCCGGACCTTGAAATCGTCAACACCATCCGCAATCACTGCTTCGGCGAAGGGGTGGACGTGGCCATGGAAATGTCCGGCAGCAATCAGGCGTTGAACACCGCCATCGCTTCCACCCGCGCCGGTGGCGACATTGTCCTGTTCGGTATTTCAGAAGGCGATTACACCCTGTCCAACTTTCAGGAAATCATCATGCACGGCAAATCCATGCACAGCGTGATCGGCCGCGAGGTATTCCAGACCTGGTACACATTGAGCAACCTCCTGCAATCGAAGGGGCACGATCTGCAGGACAAAATCTATGAGGTCATTCTGAACCGGGGAGAGGGAACCGTGTTCCCGTTTCTGGAATTCAACCGGGACCAGTTCGAGGCATCCATCCGGCAACACCCGAAAGTGATTTTGAAGTATTGATCTGAGCGGAGCGCTCCGCAGGAGGCTGCACCATGAACCTTAAAGAATTCGCCGCATCGGAACTGGCGGGCATTCAGGAGAAGGGGTTGTACAAGGACGAGCGCGTCCTCACCTCTCCCCAGCAGGCGCACATCGAAACGCGCAAAAGCAGGTTTCTCAATTTCTGCGCCAACAATTATCTGGGGCTCGCCAATCATCCGGAGTTGCTCGCCGCGGGCAAGGAAGCGCTGGACCGCTACGGATTCGGCATGGCCTCCGTGCGCTTCATTTGCGGCACGGCGGAAATCCACAAGCAGTTGGAAGAACGCGTGGCCCGGTTCCTCGGATACGAAGACGTGATCCTGTATTCCTCCTGCTTTGACGCGAACACGGGGCTGTTCGAAACCCTGCTGGACGAACAGGACGCCATCATCAGCGACCGGTTGAACCACGCCAGCATCATCGACGGAACGCGCCTGTGCAAGGCCATGCGGTTCCGTTTTCGTCACGGGAACATGGAGCACCTGGAAACGCAATTGAAACGGGCGGATAAATACCGCTTCCGCATGATCGCCACAGACGGGGTGTTCAGCATGGACGGCGACGTCGCCCGCCTCAAAGAGATCTGCGACCTGGCCGAACGCTACGACGCGCTGGTGATGGTGGACGATTCGCACGCCACCGGTTTTTTCGGCCCCACCGGGCGCGGCAGTGTCGAACATCACGACGTCATCCACCGCGTGACCCTGGTCACCTCCACCTTCGGCAAAGCGCTGGGAGGCTCGTCCGGAGGGTTCACCGCCGGACCGCGCGAGATCATCGGCCTGCTCCGGCAGCGTTCACGTCCTTACCTGTTCTCCAATTCCCTGTCGCCGGTGGTCGCTGCGGTGACCTTGAAAGCCATCGACCTGATCGAGGAAAACCCGGCTCTGGTGGAAAAACTGAGGCAAAACACCGCCTACTTCCGCCGGGAAATCGAGAGCGCGGGATTGTCCGTCCGCCCGGGAGAACACCCGATTGTCCCCGTCATGCTGGGCGACGCCCGACTGGCGCACGAAACCGCCGACCGGCTGCTGGAAAACGGGATTTACGTGGTGGGATTCAGTTTCCCCGTGGTGCCCGAAGGCGAGGCGCGCATTCGCATTCAGGTGTCCGCCGCTCACGAGAAGGAAGATCTGGACCTGTTGGTCCGGTCGCTCAAAAACCTGGGACACACCGCCCGGACCGGGTGAATCCGTCACCGGAGTTTTCCCGATGTTTCAATCGCCCGTCGTTTGCGGAGCCCAGCCGGACATGGCACAGCGCATGGCGTGGAGCGGCGTGAACCGGCTCGTGTCGGCGGCGATCTTCTGCATGAACTCTTCCGCCAGAACCGGATCCTCGAAACACTCGTAGATATCATCCAGGAACCCACCCCGCAGCAGCGGGTGTTCGAGAAATTCACGACCCGGTCCCGTCTTCACCTCCAGCGGAACCTCGTTCACGTCCACTTGTTCCAGGCCACATTCCTGAAGCCAGGTGCGGGCGTGCTCCGCCGAGGGACGTTCCTCAAGGTATTCGTGCAGAGCCAAACGTTCCCGCTCCAGCTTGCGCGCCGTCATTTCGCGATCCACAAGGTTCCATAGAGAGTCGAAAGTCCCGCGCGAGGGGAAGGTGAGCACAATCTGTCCACCGGGCTTGAGGAAACGCACCAGGCTCTTCAGGGCTTGCGGACGGTCCGGACGGAAAAACATGAAGGAAAGATTGCCGGTGATGCGGTCGAACCGTGGCAGCGTTTCCGGCAGGTTTTTCATATCGCCCACTTCAAACTGCAACCAGGGAAAACGGCCTCCCTTGAGCGAGTTGCCGCGCAACACCTGGTGCGGGTGGATGTCCACCGCCAGCACCCGGCCGTCGGGCCCCACCCGGTCCGCCAGATAAAACGCGGGCACCCCGCCGCCCGAGGCCACGTCCAGAACGCTGGCGCCCGGAAAAAGATCCAGTTGCCGGATCAGCACTTCGGCGAAGGGAGTCGACCAGCGGTCGTTTTGAGGCAGAGCCCAGTGTTGAATCATGGTGTGGGGTGTGAAGGGTTGGAGCCTTTCATTCAATCAATTTTCCTGAAAGTACTGCAACCCGGCCTGCGCCACGGCGTGGTCGTTTTCCACCGTGTCGCCCGAAACGCCGATGGCGCCGACGATGTCTCCGTCCCGGGTGGTCAGCGGCAGGCCGCCGGGGAAGGTGATGAGGCCGCCGTTGCTGTGCTCGATCTGGTAAAGCGGCCCCCCCGGCTGACTCAGCTTGCCGAGCTCGCCCGTCGGCATATTAAAATACCGCGCCGTTTTGGCCTTGCGGATGGAGATGTCAACGCTCCCCGTCCAGGCTCCTTCCATCCTGAAAAAGGCCTTGAGGTTCCCGTCGACGCCCACCAGGGCCACATTCATCCGGGTATTCAGTTCACGCGCCTTGCCCGTCGCGGCGCGGAGAATTTTTCGTGCGGTTTCGTCATCCAGGTCCTTCAAGTCGACAAGCTCAGCCATAAACAAATCCCTCGAAAAAAAACATTGAACAAAATTGTGTCCTGCGGATTGTAAAGGATTTCAGCAGGGAAACGCCAGCATTACTCCCTGCCGGCCACGACACCACGAACGCCTGTGCGGGCGAACCCTTGAGTTTCTTCCTGCGGCCCCGCCGGATTTTATTGCCTAAACCCTTGACATCATTTAACCTGTAAAGAGAAGATGTGTGTTGTGTTCGTCCATTTCCCATTCGGTTAAAGCCCGATACATTTTATTTTTGTCTAAGACAAAGGGGAACCTTTATGAGCGACAGCAAGGCCATGGACACCATCAAATATTTCATGGAAGATGATATTGTCAGCGTCGACACGGACGCCACCGTCCACGACACGGTCCAGTTGATGAACGAGAAAAGGATCGGCGCCGTTCTGGTCTCGGAAGGGGACGACTACAAAGGCATCTTCACGGAAACCGATTTGTTACGCAAGGTCATTGCCCCGGGCACCTCGCCTGCGGACGTCAAGGTGCACACCGTCATGAGTTCTCCCCTGCAGATGATCGACTGCGAATCCACAATGGTGGCGGCCTTCATCATCATGCAGCAAAAAAACATCCGGCATCTGGCCGTCACCCAGAAGAAAAAAGTGATCGGAATTCTTTCAATAAAAGACATCGCCAATTACTACGTCAACAAGTTCCGGCCCAAATAACGGCTCTCCTGTTTCCCGTTGGAAACAATTTTGCTTGCCCCGCCCGGCTTTTTCCTCTTTAATTTCTGGTTTTCACCTCAACTCGGACGATAAATGGAAGACAGCGGTTATCGTTTAGTGTCGCTTGCGGGATTTTTTCTAATCCTCGGTCTCGCCTGGGTGACCGGAAAACGCCGCAAGGTCAATTTAAAAACCGTCATCGGCTGCCTCATACTGATCTGGGGAATCGGCGGCATGACCTTCTGGGTGTCGTTCACCCGCCGGATTCTGGAAGCCGTCAACTCCGTTCTCGTTGCCGTCCTGACCGCCTCGCAGAAAGGAACCGTGTTTCTGTTCGGGCCCCTGGCCCTCGGCCCCGGCGCCACGCTTGCGGACGGCACCCCGTCCATTGGCTTTGTGCTGGCGATCCAGGTCCTCCCGGCGGTTATTTTCTTCTCCGCCCTGGTCTCCGCCCTGTACTACCTCGGCATCATGCAGCGGATCGTGCGTTTTTTCGCACGGATATTCTTCCGGACCATGCACCTGTCCGGCGCCGAATCCCTGTCTTCCGCAGCCAATATTTTCGTGGGAATCGAATCCAGCCTCACCGTAAAACCCTGGCTGGAAAAGATGACCCGCTCGGAATTGCTCACCCTGATGACGTGCATGATGGCGACCGTCGCCAGCACGGTCATGGGGGTCTATGTCATCGCCCTGGTCGGCGTCTTCCCCCAGATCGCCGGACATCTGGTGTCGGCCTCCGTCATTTCCATTCCCTGCGCCGTTCTGATCAGCAAGATCACCTGGCCGGAGAATGAGCAACCGGAAACCTTGGGAAGCCTGCCGGACGAGCCGCATCTCAACGACGAAGAAGCCCCGCAATCGCAAAACCTGATGGTGGCCCTGATCCAGGGTGGGGAACAGGGCCTTAAAATGGCCGTGGGCATCGCCACCCTGCTGATTGTGGTCCTCGGCCTGGAAGCCCTGGCCGACCTCGGCCTGGGATTGTTTCCCCCGCTCGGCGGCGAATCGCTTTCGGTGTCGACTCTCATGGGCTGGATCACCTGGCCGTTCACCCTGCTCCTGGGGCTCCGCCCCGAAGAATGGCCCCTGGCCGCCCGCATCATTGGGTCGCGTTTCGTCGAAACGGAAGTGACCGCCTATTTCAGCCTCGCCGCGGCCCAAGCGGCGCCTGCGGCGGCATTCTCTCCCCGTTCGTTCACTATCCTGACTTACACCCTGTGCGGGTTCGTCCACCTGCCGAGCCTGGGAATCTTTTTAGGCGGACTGGGAGCCCTCATCCCCAACCGCATGCAGGAGTTGTCCTGGATCGGTTTGCGGGCGCTCTGGACCGCCTTTCTGGCAACCGTTCTCACCGGTTGCGTGGCGGGAGTTCTCGCCTGAGTTGTATCGTTCCGGCAACCCGGAATCAGATCCCGCCCGCACGCTGACCCCATACAAAAAAAGCGGGGAGGCCCTTTCGGACCTCCCCGCCGGTTACAAGCAAACGGTACTTACCGCATCGACAACCGGTCTTCCTGAGACTCGTCCGCCTGGGCGGACTTGCCGCTCACACCCGCGCCCGCAAGCGGCAGGATGGAACGGTCGCCCGTCGGCAGAACCTTGAAGTACCCCCACTGCCCGGCCTGCTGGTAGGGCGTGCGGGCGTTCAACCACAGGTACGTCCCCGGTACATGATACGTACCGCCGGCGCCGTTCAACAGGTAGGCCTGGATGTACTCGCTCGCGCCGAATTCCTCGACGTCGATCATATCCGAACCTTCCTGCTTGATGTGGCGGCGCCACTGATGGCCGTCCAGGTTGAACATCTGGTTCTGCTCGTTGTGCGCTCCGAAGACGTTGATCATGACCTTGTCTCCGGCATGAGCCTTCAGAACAGGCGTCGCGGGATCATTGTCCGCGGCGACACAAGGCGTGAAGATATTGCCCAGTTCACAACCTTCGTCTTCGCGGTAGATCCACGGCTCCAGGCGGTAGTTCACGCCCGTCAGACCCGCAACGTTCTGCAGGTAAGGCATGAACGACGTGCCCAGAATGTTGTCCTCGTCCTGGAAATACAGAGCGAAGGAGCGGTAGTTCTCCAGTCCTTCATTTTCAGGATAAGACTTGTCGACGATGACGTCGGCCTTCCAGGAGTTGCCCATCGTGATGTCTTTGCCCGTTTCCGGATCACGATACACAGAGCCCCGCGGGCCGATGATGATGCCGCCGTACAAACCGTGGCGGACATTACGGACATCGCCGAAGTCCCACACCAGACCACCGTTCAGGTAGTAGTCCGGATGCGCGAAGAAGGTGTAAACCTTCGACTTGCCGGGAGCCACCGTCTGGTCGCCCGGGTTGTTCCCGACGTTGATGCCCTGGCTGTCCTTCGGATCGAACGCCATGTTCTGCACATGGAACGAAGTCTTGCCTTCCTTCATGCGGTTGGTCAGTTTGATCTTCACACAATCGCCCACATTCACATGCAGGGTCAGCGGGTGAGGATGAACGTCCCCGTCGGCGACTTTCTTCACTTCGCTTTCAAGTGCGAAGATCTTGCCGTTCGGGTTGGCCAACAGCAGTTTCCGTTCGAAGTCGACCTCGATCACGTCTTCCGTGTTCGGGTTGAACTTGAGCGGACGATCGATTGCAACAACGCTGAACTCCTTAACGGG
>JAGQJZ010000071.1 GCA_020430445.1 Nitrospina sp. | reverse complement strand
GCCCTAACCAGCTTCAATAAACGCGCTTCAGGATGAACTGGCTACACTGTCGCCGGTTCCGGGCAGATTGGCTACAATTTGGCTACAGTTTCCACAAAAAAAGGGGCCAGCGTTTCCGCTAACCCCTTATAAACAAAGTGGTGGGGGACGGAATCGAACCGCCGACACGAGGATTTTCAGTCCTCTGCTCTACCGACTGAGCTACCCCACCCTGCAGTTTCAAAGGGCAACAATGCCCAAGAAACAGGGAACTTAGCACATTCCCCGCCCCCGAGTCAAACAATCTCACGCCTGCCCCCATTCGCCCCACAATTTTCGGTTCTGTGATAGAATCAGGCTGTAAATTAAATAAAAATCAACCCTTTCCAAGGCCCGGACCATGCTTGTGCTTACACGGAAGATAGGCGAGAGCATTAAAATTAATGAAGATGTGAAAATAACCGTTATAGATATTAAAGGGCGGAACATCCGCCTCGGAATCGAAGCCCCCCGGGAGACCAAAATCTACCGGGAGGAGGTGTTCAACAAGATCAAGGATGAAAACGTGACGGCCGCGAAGTCGACCGGGTTCGACCCCTCGAAGGTCTCACAATTGATGAAAGACAAACTAAAGCCATGACCTACCATTCCTCACGCCTTGGACCGTTCACGCTGCAAGATGAAGAAATCCTGAAGTTTCCCGAAGGGTTGTACGGGTTTGAAAACGAGACCCGCTTCGGTCTCCTCCCGTTCGACCCCAATGTGGAATGCCCCCTGAAATGGTTTCAGTCGCTGAGCAACCCGGAACTCGCGTTCGTCGTCACCGACCCGCTGCTCTACACCCCCGGTTACAAGGTGCGGCTGTCGGCGGAAGAAAAAGCGCTCATCGGCGCATCCGGCAAGGACACGCTGTGCACGCTGGTCATCGTCACCATCCCGAGAGACTTCACCAAGATGACCGCGAACCTCGTCGCTCCGCTGGTCATCAACACGCGCACGCTGATCGGCCGGCAGTTCGTGCTCTCCAATCCGGAATACGACACCGCCCACTACCTGCTGCCGGAAGAAGTCCGCTCCGGCCACGCCGCACAGTTGGCGTAATCCATTCTTTTACCTGCTGCAAAGGCAAGTTCTGTCTCTCCAGGAAAAAACGCTTGCCCATATAAGTAAATACCAATATTCTAAAATCAGATGACTCAGCCGGAACCAAAACCATTGCGATGGGTGGGGGATTCCCTTGAGCAGGTGCGGTCGTTTCCGGAAGCGGTGAAAAAGGACATCGGTTCCGCCCTGTTCGATATCCAGATGGGAGCACGGCCTCCTCAGGCGAAACCCCTCAAAGGAATCAGTAGCGGTATCTGGGAAATTGTCACCCGCTTCGACACCAACACCTATCGTACGGTCTACGCGGTCAAGATTGGGGAACGCGTTTATGTTCTGCACGCTTTTCAAAAAAAGTCCCCCCGGGGCAGCAAAACAGCCAAAAAGGATATCGAGACCATCACCCGGCGGTACAGGGAAGCGCTCGCAATAGAAAAGGAAGACAAATCATGAATAAAGAAAAGAACTCAAAGTTCGATGAAAGTTCAGGCAACGTCTTTGCAGACCTGGAACTGGAAGAAGCTGGGGAATTGCTGACGCGCGCCAAACTCGGCCACACCGTGCGTCTGATTCTGGAAAAGAAAAAACTCAAACAGCGGGAAATCGGCCACATTCTGGAAATCAAGCAACCGGAAGTCTCCAACCTGATGAACGGCCGCTACACCCTCTTTTCCCAGGAACGTCTGTTTGGTTTTTTGAACAAGCTGGACCGAAAAATCACCGTGCGCGTGAGCAAACGGAAAAAAGGGGAACCACTGCAGGAAGTGGTTCTCTCCTGACCGTCACACACCCTCCTACCACCTGCCGCCGGGAAAAATTCGCACTACCAAAACCAACGAACTGGCGTAAAGAGGTTCGACAAATCTAAACTTAACCCCTCCTTCGCATAATATTTTCGTTGGTCAAAACTATTTTCCTCATTACTTCCCTTTCGGAACTTTTCAAATAGTCCCTCAAAACAACGTGGAGCTCGGAGTCAGGGGTTAAGGAGAGTCGAGAAAACATCCCCTTAAATAATTGACGGTCTACTTTAATCAATGCCATTAAGCTACCAAAATAAAACCGATATGCATTCACCCCCTCCCACTTTTTCAAATCCGGATCAAGCATGGGGACCAATTTATCTGGATAGTCATATTGCGATAGGACTATAGAATATTCGCTAGGACTCCCTGGGTCATTATTTAGAATATGATTTTTTAATTTTTCCTCATGTGGTCCCAATTTGACCCTTTTAAAAAAAGTATGCGAGGACACACCTGCACGCCATAGAACTGATAGAAAAAAAAGCTTTAGGGTTTTGTAATCAAATTTATTAATTTTTATGGCTACCCTTTTTCCTCGGCATTCCAAAACCTCCCCATCTTTCATCTCTTTAGAAAAAAACTCATAACCATAATGATCCCACGACCCAAATTTTTTTTCGCAATCCGCACACAAAATTCGATCGTATATACCTTTAGGAGTTCTTCTTTCATAAAAATTTTTTCTATTAGAAATCAGCTTGCGCTTAGGATCAATTTTCTCCTCAAGCCTATAGAAACTTTCTGGAATGATATGCGAACGAATTAAGTGTTTCTCTTCGCAACAAAGCTTACAATTCATCAGTTTTTCAATTTTATACTTCAGGTTTTGAAAATATCTTTTCTCGATTTCATTTCCCCGCCGTCTGCTTGAGCATCACCTCAAGGTCCGCGTAGCCGGAACGGGGGTTGTAATACAGATAGGAGCCGCGGCTGTTGGAGTTGAGGGCGAAGTTCACCCGGTCCAGTTGGCTGCCGTCGAGGAACATGATCGCCTCCCACGGGCCGGGCACCTGGAACTCCCGCTCAGCCTTTAAAAACTTCACGAACAGGTCAAAACCGTCGCGGCATATTTTCGACTCCAGTCCGCGCAGGTCGCACACCGCGCGGAGTCCCGTCGAGTTGTTCTTCAGCTTTTTCTCCCAACGCTCGGTTGCCGTGACGTTGGCCTCCACCGCGTCGCGCGTGGCTTTTTTCGAAAAATAATCCAGCGCCTCTTCTGGCGCGATATCGAACCGGAGCGCCGCATCGTAATCGCTCTGGATCAGCGTGTTGTAGCGGTTGATCCACACCTTGCCCCAGGGCCGGTCGGACAGGGCCCCCGCCAGCGCGTGCAGGGTTTCGGCTCCCTTGAGGCATTCCTCGCGATTGAGGTCGGGGTCGCAGAACACATTCGGCGCCTGCAGCTTGCGGCGGAAACCTTCGCCGAATTTTTCCTCCATCTCCTCGTACACGTGCCGCCGTTCGTCCCAGAACGTCCCCGCCTTGTTCGTCGTCAGGCGTTCGCGCATCGCCTCCGCCGGTTGGTCGTGCCGCAGCAGGAGGACCGTCGGATCTTCCCCCGGCGTCAGCGTGTCGGAAATGACCACCGCCCCCCACTGCTTGTCGCTCAGCATCTGGTCAGGCTCGATCGACGCCAGCGTTTCATAGGCCTTCACGCACTGGGCGTTGGAGATCGTCTTCGTGCAGTACAAATCACGGAACTGGAAATGGGTGAGGATGGTCTTTTTGAGTCCACGCACCTTGCTGACAAGCCGGTCGCGTTCCTCCGGCGTCGACTGCTCCTGAAGCGCCGCGACCATTTCCGCGGCGGTTGCATCCCACTTCACCAACAAGGTGTGGAATCCTCCGGAACGTAAAAACCGCGTGCCGATGCCAAATTCGCGATACCCCGAGTCCGGCACGGTGTCGAGCGCCTGCGCCAACGTCTGCATGCCCTCAAGGCAGCGCCCGACGTACTCCGCCTGTGCCGCGTTATCACCGATGTTCTTAAGAAAAGGAAAACATTCGATGCGAACCCTGCCATGGCGCTGTTCGATGTCCGCCTTGAGCCCGACCAGACGGTTGAACGGGTCCTTCAGTTCACCGGCAAAAACGGAACCGGCCGTACCGTATAGAAAGAAACTGATGAAGAGCCATAAAACCTGCGGGAACAATCGCGTGGTCATGAATCGATCCTTTATTGAGTGGAGAGCCTTCATCCAGCATACCGCAATTCCCGCACTCCCCCGAACCAAATATTCGCTGCCGGGAACCCCTCGGCACCCCCAACACCATCACCATGTGTTCACACCTCAAAGTCGGAAGAGTCCACGCCGCCTCCCGTCACAGTCCCTGCCCTCTTCCGCGACCGGACGGGAAAACCCTTGACGGAATCACCGCGCGCGCTTGAGGCTGTTCTTGTTGAAGTCGCGGTCGGTGAACCCGGCGCGGAATTTATAATTCGACCAGAGCAGCGCCGTCTTCTTGCCCGTCTGGTGGTTCACCATGTGCATGGCGTCCGGGTACCAGTACTGCCCCAGGTATTGCTTGTATCCGCTGAAGGTTTGCGTCTTCAAGAGTTCGTTCTTGCGATCGTAATATTCGATCTTGCGCAAGCGGTACTCATCCGCATCCAGCCACACCACCTGCCGCGTGTAGCCTGAGTTTTCATAAGCCGGATAGCGCTCGAAGACGAAACAGTTCGCGCCGTCCAGCGGTTCGTCCCGCAGCCACTTATAGGTATACTTTTCCACCTCCTGGCTGGTGATGTCCTCATACGCGAATTCGCTGCCCATGAACGCGCCCGACTTGTTAGCCGAACTGATGCGCTTGACGCGCTTGAGCGCGGGCAGGTACAGCCACTGGTCGTCGGTCTCGCGCTTGTGCGAAAAGTTGAGCAGGGCCGTGCCCTTCACGTCGCGCGGCTCGTCGAAAATGACCAGAGACTTGTCGCCGTCACCTTCCACCTCCAGGTTCTTCGTGTGAATGTGGCGGCGGGCTTCATCCCCCTGGCGGTTGGTGAGGACCATCACCATCTCCGCTTCAAAATCCTGAAACCCGTTATCGCGCCGGTCGTCTTCCCGTGCGATGGCGAGTCCCTTTTCCTCCGGCGATTCGGCCTGTACCTCGGCGGGAACAATGAGCCCCGCCAGGGCCAGCACACTCAGCAGAATCCTCATCACTCCTCCTGACACATCAATCGTGGACGGCTTCACGGATGAGCAGGTCTTCCGTATAAGCCTCTTTGGTTTCTTCCTTCATTTGCTCTTTCGATTCCTTTGCCTCGTCTTCAGGAATCTCGGTGACGACGACCTGAACCTGTTCTTCCTTCGGTTTTTCCTTCTCTTTTTTTTCGACGTCACCTTCACCCGCCGGAAGCGAGACCGGGGCCAGCAACATCAGGCTTGTCAACATCGCGGCTAACGTTTTCATGACGTGTTTCCTCCAGTTTCATGAGTAAAGGGGGCAGGAACAGAAAGTCCGCCGCCAATGCGCACGCAATGGCGATGACCGTCAACACCCCCAGATGAAAATTCATGGTGAATCCCGAATAAGACAACACCAAAAACCCGGCGGCCAGCACAAACGAGGTGATGCCAAGCGCCGTGCCCACGGTGTGAAACGAATGGCGCACCGCCTCCATGGGCGAGGCGCTGCGCTCGCGCCGGGCGCGCAGGTACTTGCTCAGAAAATGCACGGTGTCGTCGACGATGATGCCGAAGGCCACCGGCGCGACGACGGAAATCGACAACCCAACATAGACAAACGCCAAACCCCATATACCGAAAGTCATGGCGATGGGCATCAGGTTGGGCACAATGCTGATGAGCCCGAACTTCACGCTCCTGAGCGCAAACGCCATGATGGCCGTGATCAACGCCAGCGCCAGGAACGCGCCGTCCATCATCGCCTCCACATTGCGCCGCGCGATATGCGAAAACATGATGAGCGGACTCGACCCCGGCACCTGCATGCTGGCCGGGGCGTTCTCCTTCAACCAGTCCTGCGCCCGGCGTTCCAGATCCAGCGCTTCACGGGTGGAAACGCTGTCCACCACGGCGGTGAAGCGCAGGGCGGATTTATCGACATTGACCTGGTTGTTCAGGTCGAGCCCGAACGGCAGCGACAACTCGTAAAGCAGCAGGTACTGCGCCGCCAGGTCGCGCCGGTCCGGCAGGCGGTACCAGGCCGGGTCGTCGCCGTGCATGTTTTTGTTGAGCCGTTGCATGATGTCCGTCAGCGTGCCCACCCACATCACATGCGGCTGCTGACGGTACCAACCGGCAAAGCGGTCGACCGTTTTCAAAAATTCCGGATCGGCAATGCCGCCGGATTCCCCGGCGCTCAGGGAATATTCAATCGACTCGAACCCGGTGAGGTGTTCGACAATGTAATCGTTGTCCGTGCGGAAGGCGAACCGCTCGTCGAAATATTCGTTGAACCGTTCGTCGATCTCGATACGCGGCGTCATGCTCACCAAAAGCACCATCACCGTCAGCATGCCGTAAAACCAGGCGCGGCGGTTCGCGATCACCCGGTCCGCCAGCCAGTCGATGGGCAATCGCCCGGTTTCCGGCAGAGCCTTCACCTTCACCGAAAACAGCGACATCAGTATCGGAAGCAAGGTGACCGAATAAACATAAGCCGCCATCACGCCGATGGCCACAATATTGCCCAGATCGCGGAACGGCGGCGAATCGCTGAAATTCAGGCTGAGAAACCCGATCGCCGTCGTCAGACTGGTGATGAACACCGGCTGGTGGTTGACGCGCAGCGACTCCGCCAGCGCGTCGCGTTTGCTCTTTCCCGTCCGCATTTCATGCAGCATGGTGGTGAGAATATGGATGCTGTCGGCAACGCCAAGCGTGAGAATGATGATCGGCGCGTTCGCCGCGATCGGCGTGAGCAAAATCCCCACCCAGCCCGCCAGGCCCATCCCCGTCAACACCGAAAAAACGACGACGAGGATCGTCGCCAGCATCGAAAAGAACGAACGCAACAGCCACCACAACAGGACCAGGACCAGCGTGTACATGACGGGAATCAACGTCATCATGTCGCCGCGCCCGGCCTCGTCGAAGGCGTTGTTCATGAACACCACACCGGTCATGTAGAAGTTGAGGTCCGGGTACTGCGCACGAAAGCGCTCCACCATGCCGCGCACATGGTTCACCACCTCCGGCGTTTCCTCGTTGGCCTTGCCGGGGAGATTGATCGTCACGTTGACCGCGGTGAGCGTCGCCTGCGGGTTGAGCAGACGGCCGTTGATCAGCGGTTCGGCCAGCGCGATATTCTTGATGCGTCCAAGATCGTCCGCCGTGAGCCGTTCCGGCGCCCGCACCAGGTCCTCGACGATCAGGTCGTCTTCTTCCGCCCGCGTGTGCTGGAAATTGGTGATCGAATCGACGCGGATCGAATACGGAATCTGCCACGCCGCTTCGGTCACCTCCCGCACCGCCTGCAGGGTGCCGCCGGTGAACACATCGCCGGATTTGGGCTCAATCCCGATCAGGACGTTGTCGTTTTTCGTGTACGTGTTCTGCAGCGCCTCGAAAGCGTTGAGTTGAGGATTGTCCTTGCTGAAAAACACCCGGTAGTCGGTGGAAAAGGCGAGAAAACGGCCGCCGCTGGCGGACACGCCGATGACCCCGAGCAGGCACACCAGCACCCCCCAGCGCCATTGGAGAATGGCGTGGGCGAATACGGATCGGGGTTGTGGACCGGAAACAGCCATGTGAATATTGAATGTTTTAAAAAATATTCATTATTGGTTAAAAAATTTCAGCCCTTCCTGAGGGCCAGCACCAGAAGCCGCACCACCTCCCGGGCCTCGCCTTGCAGGGTATCCAGCGAATACCCCGCCATGTTGCGTGGGGAAATGAATTTGAAGTTCGCCAGCAGGATGGCGCGGGCGGTGGACAGAATGTCGTCCACGCTAAACTCGCCGGAACGGTTGCCGACGGCGAGGATTTCCCCCATCATCGACTGTAGTTTTTCCAGGTGCGACTGCACCAGATCGTACCGGTTTTCGAAAATATGCAGGACCAGTTCCAGCAGGGCCGGGTGCTTCCCAAACCGCTGGTGCATGTAGCACAACTTATTCAGGATAAAGGCTTCGAGCCGTTCCGCCGAGCTCAGTCCCGGGATTTTGAGGACCTTGCGGACCTCCGCTTCGGCCTCCCCCATGCAGCGGCGGGCGCAGGCCGCGCCGATTTCGGTCTTGTTCTCGAAGTAGCGGTACAGGTTGCCCGCCGACATGCCGCAGTCGCGCGCGATCTCCGCCATCGTGGTTTTGCCAAAACCGTAACGGGTGAACCGCTCCAGCGCCGCGTCGAGGATCCGGGTTTTGATATCCACCGGTTTGTCTTCCATAATTTTCATACAAAATTACCTCTAATTCTTAACGTAAATATTTTATGATTTATTTAATATTTATCAACAGACAAATGCCTAAAATTTTACAAAACATTGATTTCAGGGGAACCAGAAGAAAGGTTTTTTTACCACTCCACGGCGTGGGCGCCGTGCTCGAGGCAGAGGTCGCGGGTCTGGCGGTGGCAAGTGAGCATCAGGACCTGGCGGTCTTCTGAAAATTGCCGCAGCAATTCCACAATGCGCGGCTTGCGATCGTCGTCGAAGTTGACGAACACGTCGTCCATGACGACCGGCAGCGGTTCGGCGCGCGACTCGTATTCCTCGATCAGGCCGAGCCGCAGGCAGAGGTACAACTGCTCGCGCGTGCCGCGGCTCATCTCCAGAACTCCCTTGGTGCGGCCCCCGGTATCGCGGATGTGCAGGTCGTCGGTGTCGAGCGGCTTGATGATCTTGTCATAGACGCCTGCGGTGACGGACGCGAAACAGGTTTCGGCGGATTTGATGACCGCCGGCTGGCGCTCGGTCTCATACCTTTTCTTGGCCCGGGTGAGCAGGGTACGCGCCAGGGTGAGAACCGCCCAGTCGCGCGAGTACCGGTTGAGCGCCGCCCGCGTTGTCTCCAGGCGGGCGCGGGTGTCGCGCAGGGCCTCGCCGGACACGAGCGACTTCGCCTTCTCTTCCAGCCCGCCGATCTCTCCCAGAAACACCTCCCGCGCCTGCTGGTTGCTTTCCAGGCTTTGCCGGACGCGTTCCAGTTCCAGCGCCAGTTCGTCCGGCCGGGCCTCGTGCAGAGACTCGATGAAACGCTTGTAGTCGCCGCCCTTTCCCACCCGCTCCTGAATGCGTCTCTCCGCCAGTTGACGCGCCTTTTCCAGCGCCTGCTGCTCACGGTACCGTTCAAATTTTTCGCGCAGGGCTTCCTCCGAATGAACCTCCGCTTCACGGAACAGGGCGTCGAGCGCCTTGCCGTTCACCCCGGCCTGCTCCTTGAGGCGAGCAACGCGCCCTTCCACATCCCGTATCTGTTCCGTCAGTTGGCGCATCTCCTGTTCGCTGCCGCGAACGGCGTCCCATTCCCTGATGAGCAGGGTCATGTTGGCCGCCAGGTCCTGGCCCGGCGAAAAACCGGGGCAACTCCGCCCCAGGTCCGCCACCAGTTCCTCCGCCCGCCGGACAATCTGCTCCATGCCTTCGATGCGCCGCTGCAGGGCCGCCTGATCGGCGATGCGGGTTTTGATCTGGCGTATCCGGCTCCACAGGGAATCGATTTTTTGCGGCGTCAGGCCCTGCCCGAGGCCGCGCTGCCCGAGCCAGTCCCACCACTGCGCCATCGCCTTGTCGTGCGCGTCCTGCGCCTGAGCCTGGTCCGCCTCGAGTTTTTGCTCCATGCCATCGCCGGTTTCAAAATCGACGGCCCGCTTGCGCAGGTTGAAGAAGAGCAGGCCGGCGCCCGCCATCAACGCCAACCCGCCCAGCATCATGCCAGTCTCCGACACGGAAAGCCCGGCCAGAAGGAGGATGAGGCCGCCGCCGGAAAAACCGTAGACGAACATGTTGAGCCATTCGGGAATGCGGGGCCGTCCGGAACCTTCGGCGGCTTTCTGTTCGCGATGGAACTCCAGCTTGGCGCGGGCGTCGCGGTCTTTCTGCCCCAGTTCCGCCAGCGTTCGCGCCATCTGCTCCACCTCGGCCAACTCCGCCTCGGTGAACGTGAACGCCCGCACCCGCGCTTCGTCCCAGTCCGGGTCGAGCGCCGCGATATCCGCCTGGACCTGATCGACGGCCTGGCCGTATTCATTGCGGCGGGCGACGACATCCGCCATCGCCGAGCGCACCTGCTCGACCGACTGGCGGAGCGCTTCCATCTCTCCCGTTTTTTCGAGAAAGGTTCGGGGAACCTCCAGCCCTTGCAGCTTGACCTCAAGAGAATGCAGGCTCCCCGCCTCCTCCTGCATCCGCCGCTCGAGCCCCTTTTTCTCCTCCACCAGTTTTTCCATCGACTCGAACACCGATTCATTGAACTGGATCCGCAGACCCAGCGCCTCCAGCCCCTGCCGCGCCTCTTCCATGGAAAGGAATACCGGATACAACTCATGGCGCAGGGTGAGCCCCTGCAGCAACTCTTCATCCCTGCGAATGGCCTCCCTCCATTCACCGCTTTTTTCCCGGAGCCTCCCCGCCTCCAGGTTGATCCTGTCGTACTCCGGCAGGCTTTCCTTCATGGCGTTCAATTCCGTATTGAGGCGCTCGTACTCCTGCTGCAGGCCGTTCAACCGGGGCTGGGTACCGCGCCCCTTGAACAGCTGCCCCCGCTGGTCGTCCAGGGTTTTCATCACCTCCGCCAGCGACACCCCGCCGAGGCCCAGTCCCGCGCCGTAAATCCTGCCCTTGACCTTGTCCACCTCCAGCGTGTCGAGCCCCTGCAACTCATCCAGCGTGAACGCGTAGATATTGCGGAACAGGTCCGGCGTCGCCTGCCCCGCCACCTGCTCAATCGCCGAAGCACCTTCCAGCACTTCATCCCCGAAGGACACCGTGACCGGCCCGCCGCGCGGCCCTTTTTTGCGGTAAACGACGGCGGTCTCACCGCGCGAGGTCTCAACCACCAGCCGTCCGCCGAGACCGCTGTCGCCGCTGTCGTAGCTGTTTTCGTTCTTCTTCGACTGGAAACCGAACAGCACGCGGCGGATGAACTGAATCAGCGTCGTCTTGCCTTTTTCGTTGGGACCGTACAGCACATTGACGCCGGGCTTGAGTCCGGTGATCTTAAGGTCGTAGGCCGCGCCGAACCGGTCGATGTGGATTTCGCGCAACTGCATGGCTCAGCCCTCCTCCCCGTCGACCATCAGGTGGTCGAGCGTCAGGTCGCGGGCCTGTTCGAGAAGATCGCGCATCTCTTCCGGCGACAGCGGGTCGAGCAAAGCCCTGCCCTTCCATTTGGAAAACACCTCCGCCAGCGCATCGGTCAGTTCCTTATCCGGCTGGGCCATCGCCTCGTCGTAGAGCGTGACCACATCGGTGAGGAAATTGCCTTCGGCGCGAAGCGCCTCCAGGTTGTGCAAGCCGCGCGCGCGGTTGACCAGTTCCAGTGAAATTTTCGAAGCCGGCAGACGCGAAGCGATCTCATCCGCCAGGGCCGACAGCGCCTCCTCGTGCATGTCCAGCCCCAAAGACGCCCGGCCCGTGAGCGCCGCCCGCGCGACGATGGGCCGGTCCGCCGCATCCTGTAAATGAGATTCCAGTCCAGCGATGACGGCATCCGCCAGGTCGTCCGGTCCGGGCGCGCCGGTGATTTCAATCTCCACATCGAGGAAGCGCACCGCATCCGCGGGAATGAAACGGATATCCGGCTCCGCCTCCTCGCGCAGGGTAACCAGACAGCAGCCCTTCGGCTCCGCCTCCTTGAAATGCCGCGCCTGCGAATTGCCGCAATACACAATCGCCGGATGCGCCACAGAGACGACCTCGCGCTTGTGGATGTGGCCGAGCGCCCAGTAGTCCAGCCCCACATCGCGCAAGTCGGACACGGAACACGGCGCGTAGTTGTCGTGCTCGCGGTTGCCGCCCACGTTGGCGTGCAGCAGACCCACCGCGAAACCGTCGCGGGCCTCGCGCCCGAAGCGGAGCGCGAGGTTTTCATGAACATCGCGCCCGGGAAAACTGATGCCGTAAACCTGCGCCACCGCCCGGCCGTCCCGGATCACCGGATAGCCCTGCACCGTGTCCGCCTGGAACAGTTTGACATTATCAGGAAACTCCAGCGTGCGTGCCCACGACTCCAGCGGGTCGTGGTTGCCGCAGGCGATGAACGCCGGGATGCCCGCCGCGTCGAGCAGCCGCAGGCCTTCGCGGAATTTGAACTGGGCGCGCAGGCTGCGGTCGGCGCTGTCGAAGATATCCCCGGCGACGAGCACCGCGTCGACCCGTTCACGGATGGCGAGGCCGACGATGTTGAGCCAGGCTTTTTCCGTGGCGGCACGGAGCGCGCTTTCGATGGACGGCGCCGTGCGGATCAACCCCTTGAACGGGCTGTCGATGTGCAGGTCGGAACAGTGAATGAAACGGAAAGCGGTCATGGCAACGTCAGGCGAGCGCGGCCTGCAGGGCGCGGTAGGCTCCGTTCAAGCGGCGGGCTTTGTCCTGAGCGCGGCGGCGGGTGTCGGGGTCGTCCGAGTAATGATCCATGTGCACCCGCTTCAGCCCTTCTTTCCAGGCACGGCGGACGGCGCCCATGTCCGCCCCTTCGGCCAGTCCCAGTTCGGCGTAACAGGCCGTAAGGTCCGGCGCGGAGGTTGCTCCAGAGGACGCGTCCCGAGAGGGTGCGGCGGATGACGTTTCCGCCTTCTCATCCGGCGGCGGGACGTCTCCCCCTCCGCCTCCCGCGAAAAGGTTTTTCAGGGATTTCCACATAGGCGCATCGTAGATTCTGCGAAGGTTTCTGTCAATCATCTGATGAAAACCACATTTTCGGGGATTCCAATTGACCCGGAACGGGGAAATTGCCTAGCATGATCTGTATGGAAACCGGACGCATCCCTGCAGACAACCCGCCCGCCACCGGCACGCCGATGGAGTACCGCCGTTTCGGGAAAACCGATGAAATGATTTCGGTTCTCACGCTGGGCGGGATGCGCTTCGCCCACGGCTGGAATCCGCCGCGCCAACACCTGCCGCGCGCGTCGGTTGAGAACGCCATGGACACGGTGCGCCGGGCGCTGGCGGCGGGCATCAACCATATCGAAACCGCGCACGGCTACATGAAAAGCGAACACCTGTTCGGCCTGGTACTCGACGAATTGAAGGTACCTCGGACGCGGTACAAGATGATGACCAAGGGCGCGCCCATGACCGCCGATGAAACCCGGCGGCTGGTGGAGGAACAACTCGAAGCGCTCAGGCTGGACCACGTCGATTTCTACGGCTGGCACGGCATCAACAACGAGGAGAGGCTGGCCGCGTCCTGCAAACCGGGCGGGCCGGTGGAAACCCTGCACCGGCTGAGGGAGGAAGGGCTCATCCGCCACGTCGGTTTTTCCACCCACGCGCCGCTCAATATTCTAATGAAAGCGATCGAAACCGATCTGTTCAGCTTCGTCAACCTGCACTACTACTATTTTTTCCAGCACAACCTGCCGGCGGTGAAACTGGCCGGATCAAAGGACATGGGCATCCTCATCATCTCGCCCAACGACAAGGGCGGGCAGTTGTGGGACACCTCGCAAAAAGTGAAGGACCTGTGCGCGCCGCTGACCCCGATCCAGTTCAACGGCCGCTTCTGTCTGAGCCATCCCGAGGTCACCACGCTCACGCTCGGCATGCACGCGCCGGAGCATTTCACCTCCAACCTCGCCATGCTCAACGGCGAAACCTATTTCAGCCCGGACGACCTGGAAATCAAAAACAGGATGGACGCGCCGCTGGGATCACTGTCGACACAATGCACCTATTGCACCGAGTGCCTGCCCTGTCCGGAGGGGATCAACATTCCGGAAGTGCTCAGGTTCCGCAACATGCTGGTGGCCTGGGACATGCGCCGCTTCGGCAAGTACCGGTACAACATGCTCGGCTTGATGGACCACTGGTTTCCGGGAGAATACGCGTCGCGCTGTACCGAGTGCGGCGACTGCCTGCCACGCTGTCCGGAAAAACTTGAAATTCCCCGCCTTCTGAAAGAAACCCATCACCGGCTGTTCGATCCGAAAGCTTTCTGGGTCAACAAAGCGAAATCGCTTGCCAGTCCCGCCTGGAATCGGCTCAAGAAATGGTTTGGCGCGCAATGAAGCGCGGCACCGTGTCCTGACCGGATTTTTTTGCGTTCCGCTTCCGGTTGAAAATGTAACTTTATTTTCCCGAATTTTATTTTTTCAGGAAATCCCCGTGAGCCATTGACCTCCACGGCTTTTTCTATTCTTATGACTAGGTAGAATTTCCCGTGTCACTGTCAGGGTGTAATGCGAATGGCAAATTCCCTTAAAATTCCACCCCGAAATATTTACGCCCGCATCCTGTTGATCGACGACGAGGTGAACAACCTCAAGGTCCTGCAGCGGATGTTGAGTGGCGCCGGCTTCCGCTACATCTACACGGCGGAAAACGGTCAAAAGGGAATCGACATGGTCGAAGAAGTGGACCCCGACATTCTGTTGCTGGACATCAGAATGAAGGGCATCGACGGATTCGAGGTGATCCGGCAGGTCCGGGAAAAAAGTTCAAGGGACACGTTCCTTCCCATCGTTGTGCTCACCGCGCAACAGGATGAAGACACCCGGGTCGCCGCCCTGAGCGGGGGCGCGCGTGATTTCATCACCAAACCGTTTGATCTCATGGAGATCATCGCCCGCATCAACAACCTGCTGGAAATCCGCTTTCTGAACAGGGAGATGCAGGACCAGAACCGGTCGCTGGAACACCGTGTCCAGGAACGCGCCGGGGAACTGGAAAAAACCCGCAAGGAAGTTCTCATCCGGCTGGGCCGTGCATCGGAATACCGCGATAATGAAACCGGCATGCACGTTTTGCGCATCGGTCAATTCGCGGAAACACTGTCCCGCAAAATCGGCCTCACCAACCACGAATGCCTGTTGATCGCCCAGGCCAGCCCGCTGCACGACATCGGGAAAATCGGCATCCCCGACCAGATCCTGCTGAAACCGGGCAATCTGGACGAGCGCGAATGGGAGATCATGAAAAAGCACTGCGAGATCGGCGCGCGCATCCTGGGCGGCAGCAACTCGGAGTTGCTGAATACGGCGGAAATCATCGCCCTGAACCATCACGAGCAATGGGAGGGAGGCGGTTACCCCAACGGGTTGAAGGGCGAGGCCATTCCGATTGAAGCCCGGATCGTCACCCTCTGCGACGTGTTGGACGCCCTGACCAGCCGCCGGCCGCACAAAAAACCCTGGCCGGCGGAAAAAGCATTCAAACAGATTGAAGAACAAGGCACCGAATGGTTCGACCCCCATCTGTTCCGGAATTTCAAGGAGTGCCTGCCGCGGATCAAGGAAATCATCGAGGATTACACCGACTCCGGCGAAACCTACCTGCAACAGGTGGGTTGAACCGGGCGCCTCAGCCCGCCTTTTGGGTCGCGGGCGACTTCCCTGCCTGACGGCGGCAATCACGCAGCAGCTTGCCCGCATTGCGGTAGGTGTCGTCCGCCGCGACAACCTTCTCAAGATAAGGAATGGCCTTGCCGCATTGCAGGGTCTTCGACAGCATTTCCGCCATCAGGTACTGGTAGGTGATGTCTTCCGGGTTGACCAGGTTGTAATGCGCTCCCAGCGCCAGCACGTCTTTCGGCCGGCCCAGCCCGCGGTAACTGAACATGGCGCTTTGCAGGGCTTTCTCGTTCAACTGGTCGTTCTGCAGGATCTTCTGCGAATTCTCCAGCGCCTTCGTGTAATTCTCCCGCATGTTGTAAAACTGGGCGGCGGCCATCAGCAATCCCGGGTCCTCGGGTGACGCGGCGAGTTGTTTGAGCAACTGGATAAACGCGATCTGCTGCATTACCGTTCTCATCTGCCCGGGATTTTTCTGGATCGCATCCTTCAGCAGTTTCAGCGCCCGGTCGTACTCCCCCAGTTCCATCAGGTCGTACCCCAGGTACAACCCGGCCACCGGGTCGCCCGGAATCCGCTCGAGCACACGCTCCAGGATGCGGGCGCTTTTCTCGTATTCGCCCAACTGGTACCACGCGTGCCCCAGGTTGACCATCGCCATGGTATTGCGCGGGTCCTGCTCGATCTGCTGCAGCAGTCCCGCCACCTGACGGCTGCCCGCCTGCAGGTGATAGCGGAACAGCTCGTCGTTGTCCACCAGCCGCACCGCCTCCAGCAGGAGGCTGCGGTTGCCGTACATCACGCCGCGCTGGTACAGGTCCATCGCCTGGTAATAATCGCCAAACCGGCCGCGGTCGGCGTCGTCCATGTTCCGGATGCGCCCCAGGATTTCCTCCGCCGGCGCGCGGTTGAACACCAGCCGCTCCAGACGCGCGGTGCCGATGACCCCGCCGCGATTGAGATAGAACTCCAGCGCGGGCCGGTTGTCCGTGATGAGCGCCAGTCCATCGGACAAGGCGTGCATTTCCTTTTCCAGAAACCAGATATTGGCCAGCAGGGAATAGGCGTTTTCGATGTGCAGGTCGTTGAGCGCGAGCTTGATCACCGGATCGTCCATCCGCGCCTGCAGCTTTTTGAAGTCGATGTCGATGGGCTGGTCCGATCCGATCAGCATGATCTCGTTGGCGACGGACAACCAGGCGACGGCGTGCGGGAACACGGAGAGGAACGTGGCGAAGTTCATGTCCACCTCGTCCCCGCTCTGGCTGTGCAGCGGCACCCATTGGACCATGATCCCGCCCGGCTTCATCTTCGCCTTCGCCATCTCGTAATAATCCCGCGTGTACAGGTTGACGGTGAAAGCGGTGCGTGGGGGCGGCGGCTCGCCGGTGATGACGTCGTATTTTTTGTGCGTGGTCAACAGGTGGTTGCGCCCGTCCTCGATGATGATGTTCACCTTCGGGTTTTCCAGCACGTTGTGGTTTTCCTCGCGGAAAGCCGGACCGGCGTCGATCACGCTCTGCGACAGCTCGACCGCGTCGACGTTCTTCACACGCGGGTGAATGCCCGCCGCGCCCACGGTCTGGCCGGTGCCGAAGCAGATCACGAGCACCTCGTCCGGCGCGTCGGACAGGAGGATCGGCACGTGCGCGAACAGTTTCATGTAGCGCGTGGCGATGGTGTTCGATGCCGACATGGAAATACCGTTGGTGATGAGACGCTTCGCGCCCGGATCGAGCGGACCGTAATCGTCCTTGAACACCGCCACCGTATCAGTGAGCCCTTCGGAAAAATGCAGGAGCTTGTCCGCGCTGCGCTGGCCGGCGCTGTCGCGCATGAAAAATCCGGTCAACAGGTTCTCCGGCAGGAACAGCGTCATCAGTAAAATCAGCACCGCCATGCCCACCGTGATGAGCCGCTTGAGCGGCGGCGTGAAATAATTCCCGGTGCGAAACAGCACGGGCACCATGAGCAGGTTCAACGCGGCGACGATGACCAGGCTGGTCTCCGTGCCCAGTTGCGGCAGCAAAACAAATCCGGCAGCAAGAGAACCCAGGATCGCCCCCAGTGTGTTGGCGGAATAAATCTGCCCCGTTCCCGAGCCAATTTTTTGATGTCCGCCCGAGGCCAGTTTGATCAGCACCGGGAAACTCATTCCCAGAAGCAGCGTGGGCAGGAGCATGAGCGACGCGGAATCACGGAAGTAAACCCCGAAGGCCTTAAAGGGATTTTCCAGGTTGTAGCTGTTCCACGGCGGGGAAAGCAGGGCCTCCATGTTGAACAGGGTGATGATGACATAAACACCGGCGCCGCCCTGCAGGGTCATGAGAACCTTGCGCAGGTCGCGCACCTTCGCCATCACCGGCACGGCGATGACGCTGCCCAGGCAAATGCCGAGCAGGAACACCGCCAGCATCAGGCTGAACGAATAGACCGTGCTGGAAATGCTGAACACCAGGAGCCGCGTCCACAACACCTCGTACGCCAGCGCAGTGAATCCGCAGACAAAGCTGACGCCCATCCACAGTTTTTGCTCCGCACTCCATTCAAGCTTTGGCAGCACCAGTCTGGGAAAGCGGAAAGGCCCGCGGGCTCCGGCGCGTTTTTCCTGAAACAACCGCCAGCACCCGAGCGCGATCAGGATATTGAGTCCGGCGGACAACAGCGCCGTCTGCAGAACGCCGAAACTGGCGATGAAGAAAAAGCCCGTCAGCACGCACCCCACCGCCGCACCGAAAGTATTGAGAGCGTAGAGAAGTCCCACCTGGGTGTTCATTCTGCTGTCGTCCGTGACGTAGTAGCGGCTGATGATCGGCAGCGTCGCGCCCATCAGCGCCGTGGGCACCACCATGAGACCGAAAGCGAGGACGGCCTTCATCACCTCCAGAATCAACGGCGATGCGGGCAGAATTGAATGAATGCCGCTGTAGACCACGTCGAAATTGGCAAAGAAAAACGACAGCGCGGCGGACACCACCCCGATGCCGAGCTCGATCAGCGCATAGGCCCGAAGCGCCCCCAATGGCGGTTCTCCCGGCCTCCCGGCCGGCAGGCGGTCGATGGCATGGCCAAAAACGTAGCTTCCGAGACCCAGCCCCGCCATGAAGGCAGACAGCACAATGGACACGGAATACACCGTATGACCGAACACCAGGGTCAGCATGCGGGTCCAGATGATTTCGTACACCAGGGCCGTGATTCCGGACAGAAAGAAAAATCCGTAAAGGATAGAAGCGGGCCGGGCGGAGGCCTGTTCAGTGGAAAGATCGGTGGTTGGGGTAATTTCGTTGACTTTGCTCATGTGTTTCAGTAATTTTTAGGTAAAGACCCCGCAAATTTAAATCGGGAACAGGGCCATTATAACGTACGCCCGGTTCCTTTTGGGGCCGTTGCGGAAGGTGAATTATGGAAGAAATAGAAGAAAAAGCAATCGAAGAATCGGATCGCATCCATCATCCCTATGCCGACGAGAACGGCGTGGAGTGGACCGTCGAAGCCTGGGAGCGCGTCAAACACGCGCCAGAGTTCGTCCGGCCCGGCATCCGCAAGCTGATGGTGCAGCGCGCCGTGAAACG
>JAGQJZ010000070.1 GCA_020430445.1 Nitrospina sp. | reverse complement strand
TGACGTCGGCCGCAAGGTCCGGAGAAGCCCCCTTGTATTTGCCCTGGGGCTTTGTCAACGGGACCCATTATGAACGGGTAGAAGGTGGAAGACTTTTTATGTATTTCGGATTTCGGATGATTTGTTTGTGTTACGTCAAGAGTGATTGATTGACAAAAGATAATTTGTTGAATAAATTGATTTGTTTGAGAGGGGGGAGAACCCCGGTTTGGGGCGCAAAAAGGGTCGATTTAGTTTTCCTGTCCTGAACCTGCAGGAATTTTCCGAATAGTCCAAAAATTGGCCGGGAGGAGGGCAATTGTGAAAAAGTATATCCATATTCTGGTTCTGGTGGTGGGAGGCATCCTGCTGGCGGGCACCCAGGTATTCGCGGGCGATGACGCCAAGATGACCTTGAGTAGTCAGATCGGCCACGGCAACGTCACCGTGGAAGGGCCTTCGGGGATGTTTCTCAACCCCACGTCGAATCCCCTGGCCGAAGGGGAGTTGATCGTCCAGTATTGCGCTGCCCTGCAGGAAGACATTGAGAACAACAATTTCAACGGTCACAACGCCATCATCGGTTATGGCTTCAAAGACTGGCTGGAGTTCGGCGCTATCGGTAAAGTGCTGGATGTCGACAAGCACGGCGCCAGCGGTGGTGGAGGCAGCGTTCCCTGTGGTCCCGGGGGTGTTGGCCCTGGAGGTGGACCGGGAGGTCCCGGACCTGCCGGTGGGTCGCCCTGCCGCAGTGCGGACTTTGGCGTTGCCGGGCCTTATGCCCGCGTCAAGGTGTTGAACGAAGGGACATGGGTTCCCCAGTTTTCCGTTGGCGGTGTGTTCATGATCGGTGACGATGCGATCGAGCATAAAACCCTGTTCTTTGCTGTTGCCAAGAACTTTTCCTTCCACCCGATGGGGATTCCGGTGAATTTCAAATTAAACGCCGGGGTCAAGAAGTTGTGGTTCGAAGCCGGTCCGGACGACCATGCGGGTTATTTCGGCGGGGAACTGCAACTTCCGAAGAACCTGTATCTCGTTGGTGAAGTGCAGCAGGAACTGCAAAACTCGATCGCCGTTCCGTGGTCCGCCGGTCTGCAGGTCCGCCATCCGGAAGGATACGGATTCAGCCTGGGCGCGGTTCAGCCGGGGGGAAGCAGCAACCCGGGCGTGTTCATCGGCGTTGGCATCAACTTTGAGTGATTCAAAGCGATCTTCCGGGCAGTCGTGAATCCCGGATTGCAGTGCGCATCCTGAACAATGAAGGCATCCTGCGCTGCACGCGTTTTCAGGGATGTTCTGAAACAGAAAACCCCGCCCGGTTCCTCCGGCAAACAGACCGGGCGGGAGGATTGCCCGCTCACTTCCCGCCAAATTCCCGGATCAATGACTCGGCGCGTTCCATATCGACCCGCGCGCCGAGTGTCCGGAACCGTTCCCGGGCTTTCATGATTTTTTCATTTGCCTGATCGGCTTCACCCTCCGCCCAGAGAGCGTGCGCCAGGTGCAAAAGCGTCCGTGCCGCCTCCTGTTCCCGTTGAAGCTGTTCGAACCGTTCCAGCGCCTTGAGCAGAAGCGCCTGCGCTTGTCCGGCCGACTGCTGCATCAGGTGCACCCGTCCCAGGCCCCGGCAGGCTCCGGCGTGGGCGAGGGGATGGTTGCATTCCTCGAACTCCGCCAGCACCCGGTCGAAAATTTCCTGCGCGCAGTTCCAGTCTTCGCAGGCGAGATAACTTTCCCCAAGAATCACCAGCGACTGCCCGAGCAAAAGCGCGTTGCCCGTCGACCCCAGGTTGTCGATGGCCGCCTGCGCCATTTTGACCGCTTCCGGTCCTTCTCCCAGTTCGATCGCGGCGATGGCCAGGTTGATTTGCGCCAGGGTGACGCCGCGCACGTTGCCGATTTTTTCAAACGCCGCCAGGGCTTCCTGATGGTGTTCGCGGGACTGCCGGAAATCCCCGTGGCTCATGGCGAGGTTGCCCAGGTTGATGTGCGCCCCGGCGACGAACTCGGTCATGCCGATCCGGTTCCAGATTTCCAGCGCCGATTTGAAATGCCGTTCGGCCTCGCTGTACTGGCCTTCGTCGCGGCGGGCGTTGCCCATCTGGTTGCTGGCGTTGGCGAGGTCGGACAGGCTGGACGTTTGCCGGGCCAGGGTGTAGGCCTGTGAGTACAGTGCGACGGCGCGTTGGAAACGGCCCTGGGCATGGTGTATTTTGCCCTCGAACAAATCGGCGCGGATTTGTGGGATCATGTCTTCCGTGGACATCACGGCCCGGTATCGGCCGAGAAATTCCAGCGCCTTGTCCATTTCACCGCGCAGGTAATAGAGTTCGCCAAAATCGTAGAGGACGTTCCTGTGGGTTTCGGGCGCCCGGTCGTCCTTTTTGCAGTTTTCAAGCGCGCGGTTGAGCAGGGCCAGCGCCAGGTCGCATTTTCCCTGTTTCAGGCAGACCAATGCGTGCAGCCGGTTGGCCTCGGCCTTGTCGGATTCCCGGCGGGCGACGCGGTGCATCCCCTGTGCGTTTTCCTCGGCTTCGTTGTAGCGGCCCAGCCGGAGCAGGATTTCGGAGGAACTTCCCAGGGCCAGGACCTTGATGTGAAGCCCCCGTTCGCGCCAGGTTTCGACCCGGGAGATCATGCCTTGCGCCTGGTTGTACCTCTGGAGCGCTTCTTCGTTGAGGAACATGGCCGCCGCGCGGTCCCCGGCTTTCAGATTGGCCCGCGCCGCTTCCTCCCAGTTTTCCGCCCGCTCGTAATGGTGGGCCAGAAGCTCCGAGGCGACGTTGAGGTCTTTCCCCGATCCCTCGAAGATGCAACCGGCGATGAGGTTGTGCAGCGCCTTCCTGTTCTTGATCAGCATCGTTTCGTAGCTGGCCTCGCACAGGAGGGGATGGTTGAACGTCCAGCGTGACACCGAGACGTCCAGCGCCGAGACGTCCTGCACCATCGACTTGGCTTCCAGCCGGGGCAAGAGGTCCGGCAGCGGCGGGCCCTGCCATTGGGGTTGCTCGCGGACTTTCTCCGCAATGTTCAGGTTGAATTCATACCCCTGAACCGAGAACTGCTGCATCAGGTTGCGCTCGGTTCCTTCCAGCCGGTCGAGCCGCGTGACCTGCGCATTGAACAGGGAAGACGGGAGGACCACGGAGGTGGCTTCGGGATCGCAGAACCAGGTGCCGTCGTCATGGGTCTGGATCAGGTTTTCGATCACCAGCGTGCGGACGAGTTCCTCGAAAAACTGGGGAACGCCGCCCGCCCGGTTCAGGATGTTTTCCTGCAGGGCTGCCGACAATTCGGCGCCGCGCACCAAGTGGCGCAACAGGGTCCTGGAGGTTTCGTCGGACAACGGTTCGATGACCCGCCGGCGGCGGGCGCTGTGCTCCTGGGTCTCCCGGGTGGTGGTGACGATGGGCAGGGGCCATTTGCCTGTGCGGCCGTACAGTGAATCGAGAAATTCAGCGGAAGCTTCGTCCACCATCTCATAGGAATGCAGGACCAGCAGCGTGTTGCGGTATTGCCGGCCGAAGCAGTCGAGCAAGGTGGTGATGCTTTGTTCCAGTATCCGGCGCAGGGTCTGCGGGTCGCGGTCGGGGGGCGGTACCGCCAGACGCCGCGGCGCGTACAGGTACCACAGGGCGTCGCCCAGCGTGGACATGTCGATTCCCAGCGCGGGTTCCAATGTCTCGATCTGTTCGCGCTCGGTGGTGGGGATGTGGATGCCGAGCACCTTGTGGACGATGGCCCGCACCATGAGCTGGATCAGGCCGAAGGGCTGGCGGTGGGAGTTGGGAGTGGCGGTCAGCGCCACCTGCTGTTTTCCCGGGAGGTGGTGGATCGCCTCTTCCACCAGCCGTGTCTTGCCGATACCCGCTTCTCCGGCGACCTCGATCCAGGGCGGGTTGTCCCCCGGAACATCGAGCAGTTGGATGAGTTGTTTCAACTCTTCCTGCCGGCCGATCAGCGGCGCTGAAATGGGATCGCGCTCGATGCCTTCCTGGTCGGTGACTTCCCTCTCCAGGATACGGGCCTCGACGGCGTTTTCCTTGCCCTTGACCTTGAGGAACTGGACGGGGCCGAACTGGAACTGCCCGCGCACGCGGCGGGCGACTTCACCGGACACCTGGACGCGCCCCGGCGGCGCGTTCGATTCCATGCGCGAGGCGAGGTTGACGGTGTCGCCCATCACCGAATAGTCCTTGCGGAACTCCGCGCCGATCTCCCCGGCCAGCACCAGCCCGCAATGGATGCCGATGCGCATGCGCAGTGTCACGCCGATGCGGGCCTGGTTTTTTTCACTGAAATCCGCCAGGAAAGCCTGCATGCCCAACGCCGCACGGCAGGCTCGCTGGGGATCGTCCTCATGCGCCACCGGCGCGCCGAACAGGGCCATGACGTTGTCGCCGATATACTTGTCGATGTAGCCGTCCTCTTCCCGGATGGCCAGCCCCAGTCCCTCGAACACCTGATTCATGATGGTGTGGACTTCCTCCGGATCGAGCTTCTCGCTCATGGCGGTGAACCCGCTGACGTCGGCGAACAGAACCGTCACATCCCGGCGCTCGTTGCGCGCAACGGGAGGTTTGGATGGCATCGCCGGGGGTGGCGGAGGAGGGGGCGGTGCCGGTGGCTGCGCCGCGGCGGGCGCGCCTGCGGCGTCTTCAAATTTGTGGCCGCAGGAACCGCAGAATTTGAAACCGGGGGGACTTTCGAAACCGCAACTCGGGCAGTTCATGAACCGGGCCTCCCGGTTGCGGGCAGGCTGGGAAACCGGTGCACGGTTGGAAAAGCAGGCGGGTCTGCAAATTTCCCGTGGTTCGTGATATGCTTTTGCCTTTTCAAGAGCGGCCCTTATTGTGGGTACAGGATTCCGGGTTGTCTGGCGGCCCGCGCCTTTGCGTTCGGGGGCGCGCGCGCCAGAAACGGCCAACACAACCTACTTTAGCATTCTGTAACAGGGTGCGCCAGATCAGGATGAATGAGGGGATCGACCGGTTATGGCAATATCAGGCAAGGTACTCGGGTTCATGGAACAGGCGTCCTGGATCCGCAAAATGTTCGAAGAGGGAATCCGCCTGAAGCAGGAGCACGGGGAGGAAAACGTGTTCGATCTGTCGCTGGGCAACCCGGTGGCGGAACCGCCGGCAAGGCTTCTGGAGGTTCTCCGGCAAACGGTGATGGGCGACGCGCCCGGCCAGCACCGCTACATGCCCAACGCCGGATTCCAGGAGACGCGCGAGGCGGTGGCGCGGGCGTTGTCCGCCGAATGCGGCGTTGCGGTCCCGGCCGCCAACATCGTCATGATCTGTGGCGCGGCCGGGGGACTCAACATCACGCTCAAGACCCTGCTCGATCCGGGAGACGAGGTGGTCGTGCTCGCGCCTTATTTCGTCGAGTATCTGTTTTACGCGGACAATCACGGTGGCCGGACCGTTTCCGTTCCGACCAAAGCGGATTTCACTCCGGACCTGGAAGCGATCGAGCGGGCCATCACGGAAAAGACGAAAGCGGTGATCATCAATTCGCCGAACAACCCGACCGGCGTGGTGTACACGCGGGAACACTTGCAGGGGCTGGCCGATGTGTTGCGCCGTGGGGCGGAGCGGGTGGGGCATCCGATTTATCTGATCTCGGACGACCCGTACAAGAAAATCGTTTTCGACGGGGTGGAGACGCCGAACATTTTTGAGTTTTATCAAGACAGCGTCTACATCACCTCGCATTCGAAGGACCTGGCGGTGCCCGGTGAACGCATCGGCTACGTTGCCGTGCATCCGGAGTGCAGCGATGTCCGGGACGTGATGGCGGGGCTGATTTTCTGCAACCGCGTGCTCGGTTTCGTCAATGCTCCGGCGCTCATGCAGCGGGTGGTCAGCAAGGTGCAGGAGGTTTCCGTCGATACCGAGCCCTACCGGAAACTGCGCGACCTGCTGCACGGTGAACTGACGCGCATCGGGTATGAGGTTGTGCGTCCACAGGGGGCCTTCTATTTTTTTCCCAAATCCCCGATTGCCGACGAGGTGGCTTTCGTGAACCTGCTGGCCAAACACCGGGTGCTGGCGGTGCCGGGTCGGGGTTTCGGAACTCCGGGTTACATGAGGCTGGCCTATTGCGTGCCCGGCCGGGTGGTCGAGGGGGCGATTTCAGGCCTGGAAGCCGCATTCCGCGAGGCTTCTTCCCTCTGAGACGCTTTTACCGGCCATGGGACTTGGACGGGGTCCGGCCATTTGATAAAATAAGTTATTCAGAGGTCTCTAATAATTCGATATTTTTTGCTTCGGCGACCCGCAGGCCCTGAACGACCGGAACCTGCCTGCAGCCGATGTCAATCTTCAGAGGGGCCCTTCATTACCTTACTATTGACCAACATGATTTCTTGAATTGGGAGAATTGGGACAAACGATGAGCCTGAATCCAGATCAAATCAACCGTTACAGCCGGCACCTGCTCCTTCCGGAAGTGGGTGTCGAAGGGCAGGAAAAGATATGCAACTCCAAGGTGCTGTGCATCGGTACCGGCGGCCTGGGATCGCCGGCGGCGCTGTACCTGGCCGCGGCGGGTGTCGGCACACTGGGGTTGATCGACTTTGACGTGGTCGACCAGAGCAACCTGCAGCGGCAGATCGCCCACGGCGAATCCACCGTCGGCGTGCTCAAGGTCGACTCGGCGAAGGAACGCATCGCCGACCTCAACTCCGACGTCAAGGTGGTCACATACAACGAACGGCTCACTGCGGAAAATGCCATGCGCATCTTCCAGGACTGGGACATCATCCTGGACGGCACGGACAATTTCCCCACGCGTTATCTGGCGAACGATGCCTGCGTGCTTCTGGGCAAGCCCTATATCTACGGTTGTATCCTGCGGTTCGAAGGCCAGGTGTCGGTGTTCGACTCCAAAAACGGTCCGTGTTACCGCTGCCTGTATCCCGAACCGCCGCCTCCCGGCCTGGTGCCGAGCTGCGCCGAGGGCGGGGTGCTGGGCGTTCTGTGCGGCATCATCGGCAGCCTGCAGGTCAACGAAACGCTCAAGCTGATCCTGGAAAAGGGCGATCCGCTGACGGGCCGGCTGGTGCTGTTCGATGCGCTGGGCATGAAGTTCCGCGAAATGAAACTGCACAAGGACAAGGCCTGCCCGATCTGCGGCGAGAACCCGACGATCACGGAACTCATCGATTACGAACAGTTCTGTGGCATCCTGCCTCAGGAGGAAGAGCCGGTGGACAGCGCGCTCGAGATCGAACCGGCCGAAGTCAAGCGCATGATGGACAGCGGCGAAAAGTTCACGCTGATCGACGTACGCAATCCCTCGGAATACGGTATCTGCAAGATCGAAGGGTCCACCCTGATTCCGCTCGATGAAATCGAGGAGCGCGATCCCGAACGCCTCAACGGCCTGGGCAAGGAGGACTTCATCGTGTTGCACTGCAAGGCCGGCGTGAGGAGCATGAAGGCGCTCAAGGCCATGCAGGATATGGGGTACCACAACCTCAAAAGCATGCGTGGGGGTATTACCGAATGGTCGGAGACAGTCGACCCCTCGGTCCCGACCTATTGATTTTCAAACGCTCTTCTGCCTGTTCCGGCGCGGGGGTTGACTCCCCGCCGGGACAGCGGTAGGGTGGAGAGTAGGTCAACGATCTTCCATCTTTTCAGGGGGAACAGCCGTGAGCCAGTCCAACAGCCCCGAGCGCGAGTTCGAAAAACTGTCCAAGGCGATCACCGAAGCGGTGATGTCTTCGGCAAAGGTCCGCAAAATCGTCACTGAGATCCAGAAAAAGGACGAGGTGTGCGCGCAGAGTTTCATGGTTCTGGTTCTCCGCCTGTCCACGCTCACCGAGTCGCTGGAGCCCGAAGACTCTGAGGCCGTGGCCCAGGGAGAAGCGGAAGCGGCGGAGTCCACCGCTCCGGAGAAACCGAAGAAGAAATCCGCGCGCCGGGGACGCAAGAAGGCGGACAAGGCTTCCCAGTTTATCGATGGCGAGAAACTCACCCAAAAGGAAATCGAGTTCCAGGAATTCATCAACCGGGATTTCGACCAGGACGACTGGCTCAAAAGGAACAAGCTCCTGTTTTAAGGACGCCGTGGGTATCCGGTCACGGGCGGGCTCCGGTTTTTCGACGCCTGCGGGTTGGCGTGACCGGAAGTTTGAAGGCACCGGCGGTGCTCTTAAACGGATCGCCCTCGTCCTGCTCTTGTTATGCTCAACCCTGGGGTCAGCCCCCAGCCCTGCCTTGTCTGAAGACTATTCGCAAAAACGGTCCCGCATGGTGGACCTCCAGTTGGAAAACCGGGATATCCGGGATGTGCGCGTCCTGGCCGCCATGCGCCGCGTGCCGCGTCATGAGTTCGTCCTCGCCGAATTCCGCGACCAGGCCTATGAGGACCGGGCGCTTCCCATCATCGAAAGCCAGACCATCTCCCAGCCTTATATCGTCGCGTTGATGACGCAGTCCGCCGCGCTCAGGCCCACGGACCGGGTGTTGGAAGTGGGAACGGGGTCGGGGTACCAGGCCGCCGTACTGGGGGAACTGGCCGCCGAGGTGTATTCGATCGAGATCGTCGAGCCGTTGGCGGAAAGCGCCGCCGGTTTGCTCGAGCGGCTGGGCTATTCCAATGTGCAGGTGAGATACGGAGACGGTTACCAAGGCTGGGAGGAACACGCGCCGTTCGACGCCATCCTCATCACCGCCGCCGCGCCGCGCCTGCCCCGGCTGCTGGTCGAGCAACTCAAGGTGGGGGGCAGGATGGTTGTGCCGATCGACAACGAATACGGCCACCAGGACCTGGTGCGGTACACCAAAACGGAGGACGGATTGGAACACGACATCATCACCGGGGTGCAGTTTGTGCCCATGACCGGAGAGATACGAAAATGAGTGACGCCACCTGCCGGCCGGCGGCGGTCGCCGGACAGTTTTATCCTAAGGAGCCGGACGCGCTCCGGTCCGATGTGAAAAGCCGTATTGAGGAAAACGGCGATGCGCTTCGATGCCTGGGGATCGTCAGCCCGCACGCGGGATTCAAGTATTCCGGCAACGTGGCGGGCGCGGTGTATTCCCGGCTCGCCGTTCCGGAAACGGTGATCCTGCTGGGTCCGAACCACACCGGGCTCGGGGCCGGCATCGCCCTGTCGCCGCATGCGGCATGGGCCACGCCGCTGGGCACGGTGCCGGTCGATAAGGAATTTACGGAAGTATTCCGCGAGGTGTTTCCCTGGGCCGAGGAAAGCGAAGAGGCCCACCGCCGGGAACACAGCCTCGAAACCCAGTTGCCTTTCCTGCAGTGTGTCCGCCCGGATGTCCGCATCGTTCCCATTGTCATGAAACGGATGCGGGCGCAGGATTGCCGGGTGCTGGGACTGGCGTTGGCCAAGGCGATCCGGAATTCGGGAAAGGACGTCCTCATCGTCGCCAGCTCCGACATGACGCATTTCGAATCGCAGGAAAGCGCCGCGGAGAAGGACCGGATGGCGATTGAAAGGATCAAGGCGCTCGACCCGGAAGGGCTGGACGATGTGGTGCGCGGCTACAACATCAGCATGTGCGGGGTGAACCCGACCACGGCGATGCTGGTCGCGGCGGGGGAACTGGGCGCCGAAGAGGGCAGACTGGTGCGTTATTCAAACTCGGGAAAGGTGACCGGAGACTACAGTCACGTCGTCGCCTATGCCGGGCTCACCGTGCAATAGTTTCACTCGTAAGACACCACCACATCCGGTTCGTACTGCTTGAGTTCCCGCGCCAGCAGGGCCTTGATCTCCTCGAGTTTTTCCGGCGTCGTCGCCTCCGCCCTCAGGACCAGTACCGGCTGGGTGTTGGACGCGCGCACCAGCGCCCACCCGCCGTCGAAGCTGACCCGCACCCCGTCGATATCGATCACCTCATGATCCTTGCGGAACCGTTCCGTCAGTTCGGCGACGAGTTTGAATTTGAGGTCGTCCGGGCAGTCGATGCGGATCTCCGGCGTGTTGTAGGTCACCGGCAGGTCGGCCAGCATCTGCGAGAGCGTCTGGTCGCTGTTGGCGACGATCTCGAGCAGGCGGCAGGCGGCGAAGATGGCGTCGTCGTATCCGTAATAGTTGTCGGCGAAGCAGATGTGGCCGCTCATCTCACCCGCCAGCAGGGCGCCGGTCTCGCGCATCTTCTTCTTGATGAGCGAATGCCCGGCGGCGGACATGTGCGGCTGGCCGCCGTGTTTTTTGATGTCGTCGTACAGGTTCTGCGAGCATTTGACCTCGCCGACCACGGCGGTGCCCGGATGGTTTTTCAGAACGGAGCGGGCGAACAGGATCAGCAGTTCGTCGCCCCACAGCAGGCGGCCCGTTTCGTCCACCACGCCGAGGCGGTCGACATCGCCGTCGAAGCCGATGCCCACGTCCGCTTTTTCCTGTTTGACGCGTTGCATCAGGGACAGCATGTTCTTTTCCACCGTCGGGTCCGGATGATGATTGGGGAACGTGCCGTCGGGTTCGCAGAACTGTTCAACCGGGTCGAGGCCGAGTTCGCGGATCAGGCGCGGCCCGGTGATGCCGAAACAGCCGTTGCCGCCGTCGAGCACGACCTTGACCGGGCGGTTGATGCTGACGAGGCTTTTGATTTTTTCGACGTAGGCGTCCTGCACGTTTTCTTCCCGGCGGCTGCCGGAGCCGGTTTCGAAGTCCTCTTTTTCAATCAACTGGCGCAGTTCCTGGATTTTTTCGCCATACAGGCTGTGCTTGCCCGCGCTCAGTTTGAAGCCGTTGTACTCCGGCGGATTGTGGCTGCCGGTGATCATCACCCCGCCGTCCGGGTTCAGGTGGTGCAGGGAGAAATAGGCCACCGGCGTGGGCACGCTGCCGATCTCAATGACATCGCAGCCGGTTGAAGTGAGGGCGTCGGCGATGAGGTTGCGGAATGTTTCCGAGCTTTCACGCACGTCCCAGCCCAGCGTTACGGTTTTGCCGCCGAGCCGGCGAATGGTGGTGCCCACTCCCTTGCCGATTTTTTCCACCACATCGGGATGGAGGTCTTCTTTTACCAGCCCGCGAATATCGTACTCTCTGAAAATCCTGGGATTCATGTTTTAATCCTGTTTGGCGTTGGGGTTTGCGATGAGTTTGGCTTCGATGTCGATGATTTTGCCTTCACGGAACACGCCGAGCAGGATGGTCTTGCCCGGAGTGAGCCCCAACAGCTTGCGCCGGAACAAAAGGAAGTCGTCCATCGTCTGGCCGTTGAGTTCGATGATGATGTCGTCCTCCCGCAGGCCGCTTTTTTCCGCCGGGCTTTCGGGTTCGATTTCCTTGACGAGGATGCCGCTGTTGTCGGGATATTTTAGGCGCACCGCGTCTTTCGGATTCAGGGGAATGCCGGATGCGCCGAACCAGCCGCGTTGCGTGTTTCCGGTGATGAGCAGGGGCATCACCTCCTTGACCGTGTTCATGGGAATGGCGAATCCCACCAGCTGCGCCTCGGAAATGATCGCCGTGTTGATGCCGATCACTTCCCCGTACAGGTTGATCAGCGGCCCGCCGCTGCTGCCCGGGTTGATCGCCGAATCGGTCTGCAGGAAATCCAGGATGCGGCCGTTGCGGTCGGGAAGGACCCGCTGCTTGGCGCTGATCAGTCCCGAGGTCATGGTGTTGGTCAGCCCCAGAGGGTTGCCGATGGCGATGACCACCTCGCCGACCTTGAGCGCGTCGGAGTCCCCCAGCGGCAGCGGCTGCAGGGGATAGCCCGCCTCGGCCTTGATCAGCGCCGTGTCGGTCACGGGGTCCATGCCGATGATTTTGGCGGGAATCTGGGCGTTGTCGCCGGACAGCACCACGCGGATGTCGGTGGCGTTGGCGGCGACGTGGGCGTTGGTCAGGATGTAGCCTTCTTCATTGATGATGAATCCCGAGCCCAGGCTGATGCCTTCCGTGCGGTAGGGCAGGGGGACCTTCCAGGGCACGATGTCGATGAGATCGGACAGGAGTGGAATGCGCAGCGGCAGGATGTCGTTGGGCGAAAGGCCGAACCGCATGTCCTGTTCCTCCACCCGCATGGTGTAGAGATTGACCACGCCTCCCTTGACCTCATTCAGCAGTTCGGAATAGGTCGTGTTGCTGAGGATGATCGGCTCACGTTCCTCGGAGGAAGACGGCACCTCCTCCCAGAAGCGGGTGAGGTCGATATCCTCGATATTGACTTCGCGGAAACGCTTGTCGAACACCTCGGCGTCTTTCGGCACGAGGTTGGTTTCGGTGGACTGGGGTTTTTGCGAGACACTGCATGCCGGTAAAAGGAACAGTCCGGTCAACAGGGCCGGGAGGAGCAGTTGCTGGATCCGGTGCATGCGTTTTTCCCGTCTCAATAAGGTTGGCGGAGCACGCCGCCGTCGACGACGAAGTTGGCGCCGGTGATCCACGACGCGTGTCCGGAGGCGAGGAACAGCACGATGCCCGTGACATCCTCCGGCAGCCCCATGCGCTTCAGCGGTACCGTTGCGGCGGTTCCGCTGCGGATTTCATCGGCCATGGCCGCTTCCGTTTTTCCGGCGGCCTGCGCCGCCTGCCGGGCTTCCATGTCCCAGGAGCGGCTCCACACCGGCCCGGGGGAGACGGTGTTGACGCGGATGCCGTCGCCTGCGAGCGTGGTCGCGAGTGACGAGGACAGGGCGGACATCCCCGCCTTCATGGCGCAATAATGTGGAAACACCTCTCCCGGCCGGCTGGCGGCGATCGAGGAAATGTTGATGATAACAGGGGCCGTGGATTTTTTCAAAACGGGGATGAACGCTCGTGAAAAACGCACGGTGGACAGCAGGTTGACCTCGAACGCCTCCTGCCAGTCCGCGTCGTCGAGAGCATCGAAGGTGGCCAGTTTGCCGATGGCGCCGACATTGTTGACGAGCACGTCGAGCCCGCCGAATTCCTCCGCCACCTGACCGGAGAAACGTTCGATGTCTTCTTTCCGTTTCACATCCGCCGGGATGAACAAATGTCCCTCGCCCTGGGTTTCGTTTGATAAGGATTCCAGCCGGTCCGTGGAGCGGGCGCACCCCGCCACGCGCGCACCGGCATCGGCGAAGGCCAGGGCCAGGGCGCGTCCGATGCCGTCGCCGGCTCCGGTGACGGCCACTTTACGATTTTCCAGTGAGAGTTTCATGATAAAATCCAGCTTCTTTTTTCTGGGGTTTTTCCGAGCCCGTTAGCAACGTCACCTTTGTAAAAATAAGGAACGAATGTCCAGGATGATACTATTTGGACTGAAAGATCAGATTTCGTCATCGCGAGTGAATAAAATGAGCGTGGCCCAGGTATTCATCCAAAGAAATCGTGCCCCGAAGGGGTGGATCCAGACTTCTGGATTGCTTTGTCGCGTTGCTCCTCGCAATGACGGTCCGATGTTTTTTGTTTTTTCCCTTCCGGGGAAAGCGCCTTCCCTGGAAGATTTTTCAGGGTTATATAACAGCCTCCTTACCAGCCAGGCAACGCGAAATGTTTGCTGAAGCCTTTCCCCATGTCGCCAACTCGCCCTCCCTCATCTGGGTGGTTGCGGCCATCTGCCTGCACATCGTCAATACTTTCGTCGGCCTGTACATGGCGTTCCGCAAGGCCACGCCTCCCCTGTTCCGGATGCACCTGGTGCTGTACGGCGCCATCCTGATCAGCCTCGCCCTGTTTCTGGTGCTGAACGGCGTGCACGGCGAGAACACGGTCTGGGACTACGGAGTCGGGCTTTACTTTATCACACTCCTGCCCTACAGCGGGAAGTGGGACGTGATGGTGCACGGGCTGGTCGCCGTGGTCGGGCTCACCCTGTTGCCGGTGCTGATTTTATTGCAGATTTAAAGCGGAAGAGGCGGGGAAGATCAGTCGACGAGTTTGGCCTTGATCGTGATGTCGCCGTACACCTTGGTGCGGCAGCCGAGTTTTTTGTTGTCGCTGATCTTGTGCAGCTTTTCGATGATGGAATGGCCGTTGACGTTTTCCAGGGGCGTGACCTCGATCAGGCAGGTGCCGCAGGAGCCCAGGCCGTGACAGTTGAGCTGTTCGTTCATGCCCTTGTACAGGTTGATGCCCTTGTGCAGGGCGGCCTGGCGGAGGTTCCCTCCATAGCCGATCTTGAAGGTTTGAACTTCTCCGGTTTCGGTGTCTTCAACGGTGATTTTCGGCATGTTCGTGTTCCCAGAAAAAATAAAGCCAATATTGTGACCGGTTGCTAAAAAAAGTCAACCGCTTTTTGGAGCGTGTTTTCCGGCTTCGCTACGCCTTTTAAATCGAGTAGTTATGGCCGACCAGGATTTTTTCGTCCTTGAGATGGGCAACGATTTTCTCGATGGCGGCGTCCACCTGCCGGGCTTCGTCGATCGTCATGACGATCTGCGGCACCCCTTTCGGGTTGGCGTCGTTGGTGATCTGCACTTCGATCACGGAGTTGGGCGCGACCAGCAGGTCGAGCGATGAGTGGTCCTCCTGGTTGAACACGTTGGACGTGGAGATGACCACATGGCCGGCGTCGGTGAACAGTTTGGCGACTTCCCCGAAGCGGCGCACCGCCTCGTGCGTCTGCCGCGTCTGGTCGGGAGTGAGATCGGCGGAGACGGTGAGTTGAACGTTGCGTCCGTCGAGCAGGTAGCTTTGAAAGTTCTGGTTGAACAGTTTTTCTTCCAGTTTGTGCGCCAGTTCGGCCTTGCCCACGCCGGGCTTGCCGGTGAACAGGATGAGCGCCGGGCGGTGGCCGTTCCGGTACGCCCGCATCTCCGGGGTGACGGCCCCTTGCACCCAGTGCGAGTCGCGGTAACGCGTTTCGTCGCGCAGGCGGTCGACGTCGGTCAACGGCGTGTAATGGGTGATGATGCCGCCGCCGCAGACGTCGTATTCGTCGACGAGAACGAAGCGCCCGGTCTCGGCGATGGTGCCGAACAGGTCGAAGGCCACGGGCTGGCGCGTTTTGAGCACCAGTTCGGCCACGTCGTTGCGGTTGATGTAGTCCTGGTTGGCCAGGGTTTCCAGCGTCGAGGCGTCGATGGCGCGCTTGAACTCGGCGACCTCGACCTCGATGTTCTGCGTGGTCAGTTTGATGTAGTAGGTCCGGCCTTTTTCGAGTTTGTTCCTGCCCATCCAGAAGACGTTGGCTTCGAACGTGGTGGTGACGATGGGCGCTTCCTCCACCAGGCTGGCGACCTGTCCGCGCTCGACGAAAATCTGCTCCGTCAGGGTGAAGCCGGTTGAGGTGCCGGCGTCCGCAGCTTCGGGCAGTTCGGGCACGTTCCAGGCTTCGATGGACTTGATCACGCCGCGTTTGTTGGACGGGCTGAACACCAGTTCGTCACCGACCTTGACCGTGCCGGACTCCACGCGCCCGGCGATGATGCGCCGCTGGTCGAACTTGTAGACGTCCTGCACCGGCATGCGGAAGGGGCGGTTGACCTGCGGCACCTTGCCGGGAAAACGGTCGAGCATTTCCAGCACCGTCGGGCCCTCGTACCAGGGCATCTCGGTTTTGCCGGGCTTGGCGATGTTGACGCCGAGTTTGGCCGACACGGGGATGAACGACTTGGCCTTCACCTCGAGCGATTCCAGGAACCGGGTGTATTCATCGACGATGCGGTCGTAAACTTCCTGACTGTAGTCGACGAGGTCCATCTTGTTGATGACGACGGCGACCTCGTTCAGGCCGAGCAACCGCAGGATGTAGCCGTGGCGGCGCGACTGTTCCTGCACGCCCTCGTTGGCGTCGATGAGCAGGAGCGCGGCTTCCGCGTTGGCGGCGCCGGTGACCATGTTCTTGAGGAATTCCTTGTGGCCGGGCGCGTCGATGATACAGTAGGGGCGCTTGGCGGTCTTAAAAAAGATCTGCGAGGTGTCGATGGTGATGCCCTGTTCCTGTTCCTCTTCCAGGGCATCGAGCAGGAAGGCGAATTCAAACGTCTTGCCCTGCTGGTCGCAGATGTCCTTGATGAACTGCAGCCGCCCCTCGGGCAGGCTGTTGGTGTCCGAGAGCAGGCGTCCCACCAGAGTTGATTTGCCGTGATCGACGTGGCCGACGATGACCAGCCGCATCAGCCGCCCCGAAGGGCCGCCTCCATTTTCCCCCATTACATATACCCTTTCGCGCGAAGTTTCTGCATGGCGTAGGTGTTTTCCTGATCCTGCGCCCGTCCCGACCGTTCGGAAATGTTGGTGTCCCTGAGTTCGGTGATGATTTCATCGACCGTGGTGGCTTCGGAATCGATGGAGCCCGTGCACGGGGCGCACCCCAATGACCGGTACCGCTTGCCGTCCTTGGAAAAATAAAGATCGATGATCGGCATTTTCTCCCTGGCGATGTATTCCCAGACGTTCAGTTCCGTCCAGTGCAGCAGGGGATGGATGCGGATGTGCGTGCCTTCGGCGAAGGTGGTTTTGAACTGGTCCCACAACTCCGGTGGCTGATCCTTGAAGTTCCATTCAAAATTCTTGTCGCGCGGGGAGAAATAACGCTCCTTGGCGCGCGTGCCTTCTTCATCGCGGCGGATGCCCAGCATCAGCCCGGTGAACTGGTGTTCTTCCATGGCCTGGGCCAGGCCCTGCGTCTTCAGCGCCTCGCAGCAGACCAGTCGGCCCATCTCGTGGTTCATGCCCGCGTCGAGCGCTTTCTTGTTCTGGCCGACGATGAGGTTGAGGTTCCATTCCTTCGCCACGCGGTCGCGGTATTCGATCATCGCCGGGATCTTGTAGCTGGTGTCGATGTGCACCAGCGGGATCGGACAGTGACCGTAGAACGCCTTGCGCGCCAGCCACAGCATGACGGTGGAGTCTTTTCCAATCGACCAGAGCATGGCGAGGTTTTTGAAGTTCTTGTAGGCCTCGCGGATGATGTAGATACTCTGGTTTTCCAGTTCAGTTAAATGGTCCATGAGTTTTCTTCAACCTGCCGGGCGTTGCCCTGCAGGGAGCCTCCCTGTCACTTTATGAGAAGTAGCGGTCCACCACTCCCGGAAACCGGCAGCGCAGACAGTTGTTTTTGTTTCGGGTGCAGAAGTCCTGATAGACCTGCATGAGCCCCTGGGTTTGCCGGTCGCTTTTGAGCGAACTCAACAGGCGCTCTTCGTCTCCAAGGATATACCGCTTCATGAATCGCAGCCATTGGTTGTCCGCATGGGGTGACGGCGTGGAAAACCCCCGGTGCAAAAACGCCTCCAGGGGTTGGGACCGGCTGGCCCGGGCATAGATCAGGCAGATGGGAATGGCAATATTGATGTAAATTTCCCTCGCCCGATCGGGGCCAATAAGCTTTTGATTTCCTTGAAGTTTCTTTCCGCCCGGCGTGTAGTGGCGCGTCCAGTAATCGTCTGTTTCCAGATAGAAAAACCGCGCCACTTTTTTTCCGGTGCGCTCATTATACCCTTTGGCCTCGCAAATGGAAACCATTGTATCCACGAAACTAATAAAATCCTCAAACAGCCCCCGGGGCTGATGTTCCAGCACGAGATGCGACAAGGCGGCGATCCGCCGGTAGGGAAAGTTGGCCGGGCGCATGCGGCCGAATTTCCAGTCGTCCGCAGGCATCACCCGGTCCCGCCAGGGGCCGCCTTTCTGCTTCCAGAGGGCGCGCAATTGCCCGACGTATTGCAGGCTCTCGCCTGCGAGTTCATCGGACGGCGGGAAGCGGCTGTCCAGCAGGCCGGAGACGCCGAGCAGAATGGCCTGCAGGGGCTGGGCGCGTTCGGCGGGTGTGCCGGTTTCCGGGATCAGCCGCACCAGATCCTCCACCGGGACCCTTTGCGCCAGTTCCCGGAAGGGTTGCTTGTTGGCCGGATAACCCAGCGCCTCGGCGATGCCTTCGTAAAACGTCTGTTCGTACCCGTTCTGGATGATGCGGTCGTGAAAACGGTCCATTTTCACCTGCACGCGGGCATCGCCGGCGGTGTTGAGCAGTTCCTCGAAACGGGCGTGCGGCAGCCGTTTGAGCGGGCCGTGGCACAGCCCGGTGTTGAACTGGTTGAGCAGGGGGTAGCTGTCGAAATCCAGTTGCTCGTTGAGCTTGAGCAGGCCCTCCTTCAGGTACGGTTTCAGTTCGAGCTCGTGGATGTGGGGGCGCGAAAGGTTGTCCGGCGATGGCTTCTGGCGTTGCCGCCTGCGCGATTTCCACATGAACACGTGCAGGACGACGTTGTCGTATTCGTTGTTGTCGGAATGGCCGTGGGCTTTCCAGTCTTCGCCGTAGACGTGCAGTTCGACGTCGCCTTCGAGCGTTTCGCCGTCGACGACGATCACCGCGTTTTTGAAATCGGGGCCGCTGCCGAAATTCCAGTGGCCGGGGAACACCACCTCGATCTTTTTTCCCAGTGTGGTTTTGAGCGCGTCGGTTTCGAGGAATTGGTCGTTCCACACACAGCGGATGACTTTTTCAGGAATCTGCGGGCCTTCGTCTTCTTCCACCAGCGAACGCTGGACCAGGTCGGTGAATTTGCGGTAGACGTCTGTGAAGACGGCGGGGGTCATTTGACGGACCAGACGGTTCCCTTGGGAGTGTCTTCCAGAACCACGCCCAGGGCGTTCAGTTCATCGCGCAGGCGGTCGGCCTCCTGCCAGTTTTTTGCCGTGCGCGCGGCGGTGCGTTCGTTGATCAGCGTTTCTATTTTATCCGTATCCAGTTCCTGTCCGGAAGTTTTGAGCGCCAGCGATTCCTCCCGGTAGTGCTCCGCCGGGCGGTGGAACAGGCCGAGCAGGTGGCCGCAGGCGAGCAGGCCCGCCGCGTCCCGGTCGAACGCCGTCCATTCGTCCGCGCCCTGCTGCAATTCGGTGCGCAGTTTGTTCAGGCGGCGCAGTTCCTCGTTCATGTGACCCAGCGCCCCGGCGGCGTTGAAATCGTCGTCCATCGAGCTTTCAAACTGCGGACGGATGGCCGCCTGCGCGTCCGGCTTTTCCGGCACGGTTTTCAGGTCCCGGTGCTCCTGCATCCAGCCGTACAACTCGTAAAAGCGGTCGAGCACCTTGGCGGTTTCGTTCAGGTACGAATC
>JAGQJZ010000069.1:5037-19071 GCA_020430445.1 Nitrospina sp. | reverse complement strand
CCTGACCAGCCAGGTCGTGCGTTATCCCGAACACGGGCTTTATTTTCTGTTGAACAAGGATGCTCTGCTTTCCGCCAAGACGTTTGTTAAGGGGACCCAACTGGTTCAGCACCAGATGATGAATCCCTGACAAGAACGGATTCGGACCGGTTCCGGCAGGTTATGGAAAGGATTTTCCGTCGGGCTGGAGCTATGAGGATTCGTTCGCGGCCGATGGGGTCCCCGAGTTCATTACCGGGGGCCCGATGAGGCGCACTGCACGCTGGCCCAGGCCCCGCATTCGGGACAAAGGCCGGACCAGGTTTCAAACTCCCCCCCGCAGCAATTGCAGTAGAAGTTGTGGACCGATGCTGCGGTCTGGTCAAAAATGGATTCAATGAGGGCATCCGCCTTGTCCTGCACGTTGGCCTGCCGGTAGGCCTTGATGGCCGTCAACCGGGTGATCAGCGCCCCTTCTTGCGGAAGTTGCTCCAGAACGGCAACGGCTTCCTCGCCTTTTTCCTGCGCCAACAGGCGCTGCGCGTAGATCAACCCCAGCAGTTCCTGTTTTTTCCCGTCATTTTTTTCGATGGCATCGCGGAACAGCTTGTTGGCTTCCTCCGGTTTTTCCTGTTGGTCGTGGTATTCCTGGATCCGGAGTAGACAAACAGGCGCACTGGTTTTTTCAAATCCGTTTTTCCACGTTTTCAAGGCCTGTTTACCGTTGTCCAGTTTGAGATACAGATCACCCAGACTGATGTGCGCCGGCACGGAGGTTTCATCCTCTTTGATTGCCCGGCGGAATTCCGTAACCGCGGCATCGAACTTTCCTGCCTCCATCAACTCCTTCCCGCGGCGGTAAACAATCTGCGTGAACAGGGTGCGTTCGCTTCCCTGCTCCGGGGTGTCCTGCGCCAGGCCGACCAGAACTTTCTGTGCGTTGAAGGCGCCCTCGAGATTGCCCTGGCTGAGGTAGGCGTCCCGCAGTTTGCGCAGGGTGGGGAGAGAGTTCGCGTCCAGTTCCAGGCATTTATTGAGTGTTTCGATTTCCTTTTCCACCTGCCCCGCTTCAGCATAATCCTGCGCCAGACTGTAAAGGGTGCGAAAATCCTCCGGGTCGGCCAAGAGCGCATTCTGGTGGAGCTCGATGGCTTTTTCGTAATCCTTTTGCAGCCGCTTGTGGTTGCCCAACTGGTACAGGGCGCCGCGGTGATGGGGATTGTCTTCCAGGATTTTTTCGAACAGGGCAAGCCCCTTGGGAAGCCGGCCGCTGGCGATGGCGCTTTCCGCCTTGCGGAACCATTTGTCCCACTTTTTGAAACGCGCCTCCTGTTTCCTGACTTTCTGATTCTCCTGAAAGTGGCGCAGGGAATTCTGGATCTCCAGCACGCTCTGGAACACAGCGGTCAAAAGGACACCGAGCAGAAGCGACGAAAGCAAAAACACCACCATGGGGATTTCCAGCGTCAGCGTGCGGGTCAGGTGGACGTTGAGCGTTTCCGGATTTAGAAAGGCGAAATAAACCGCGAGGAGAACAAGCGCCGAGAATGAAATGATGACTCTAAGGGACACAGGATCAGGTCAGGTTGGTTGCCAGGAAACATTCCGGGTACCGCCGGTGGTGGCGGCTCCGGGACTAGATGGTATTGATTCGGTCGATGCTTTTTTCTTTTTCCAATTCATCCAGGCAGGTCACACAATATTGGGCAAACGGCACCACGCGGAGCCTCGCCTCGGGGATGTTTTTTTCGCAAAGCTGGCAGGTTCCGAAACTGCCCTCTTCGATACGGTCCAGGGCTTCTTCGATCAGTTTGAGTTTTTCCCGGCCCTGTTCTCCCAGGTTCAGGAGGATCTGCCGGGTCGAAAGACGCGCCGCTTCATCCGTGGTGTCGGCCAGCATTTCCGTGAACTCATCTGTCTGGCTGGTTTTCCGGTTTTTTTCCACATCCCCCGAAAGATGGTTCCTCAATTCGATCAATACCTGCTTGAACTTCTCCATTTTTTTTGAATTCATGAATCACTACAACTCCTATAGAAATTCAACCGCCCGATTCTGCCAAAACGGGGGTGCCGACACCAGGTTTTCAGAAACCCGACGGAAAATCGCGGCGGCGCCTTGCCGGGTCCCTGCAAAAAAAATGCACGTGAAGCCCGTTCCCTAACGAAACGCCTCACGATGCAGGGTTATGACATGAAAAGGTTTGTTTGCTCAGCCACTCATTTCGGCGACCACCGGAACATCGCTCCAGAGCCGCTCAAGGTCGTAATACTGCCGGACATCCTGCTTGAAAATGTGGACGATCAGGTCCACCAGATCCAGAATAACCCAGTTTCCGGAATTATAACCTTCCACAGAAACAACTTTGTACGGGGTTCCCGCGGTTTTTTCAAGAATGGCGTCGGCGATGGCCTGAACCTGAACGTGCGACTTGCCGCTGCAGATCAGGAAAAAATCGGTCAGGTCCGACCGGTTGCGAAGATCCAAAACGATGATATCGGTGGCTTTTTTTTCGGAAACCGCTTCGATGGCCAGCCGGTTTAATTCGCTTAAAGGCTCGTTCATGAACCCCGGGTATGAGTGTCAAACATACAATTGATGATTCATAATATATTGAACCACCGAGGGGGGCAACATCTTTTTGATTAAGGGATTGGTTGCCCATTCCCGGCGGATCGCCGTGGATGAAATGTCCTGCCACGGCCCTGCAAGGAAGAAAACCGAGTGCCCGGTTCCCTCCAGGGAAAACCGATTGATCTCTCCGGCAGCGGGGAGGATTTCCCCGGGACCGGTCTTCTGTGAAGCCCCGAGTTGCTTCAGTGTTTCCCAAACGCGCCGGTTTTCGACACCGGGCCGGGGAGCCACCACCAGGTGCGCCAATTGCACGATTCTCCTGTGATTTTTCCATGAGGGGAAATCGAGAAATGTGTCCAGCCCCAGAATCCAGTGCCATTCGACGCCCGGGTGCAGGGCATGCAGAGCCTCCAGTGTTTCATAGGTATAGGAAGTCCCACCGCGTTCGATTTCCACATCGCACAGGCTGAAACGCTTCTGGCCCTCAATAGCGCATCGGACCATGGCCAACCGGTCTTCCGGACCGGCTCCAGACCGGCTCTTATGAGGCGAAATAAAAGCGGGGAGAAACCACACGGCATCCAGCTCCATTCCGGCAAGAGCCTCCTCGGCCAGTGCCAGATGCCCCAAGTGGATCGGGTCGAAGCTCCCACCCAGCAGGGCGACTCTTTTACTTTGCATCAGATCTCTGCATCAAAAAAGGGGGGACTGACAAAAATAGGCCATTTTGAGCCGTTTTCCTAAGAGGAGGCGGAGATTTCCGTCCGCGGGGAACCATGCCCCCTGGATCCTGAAATCGATAAAAGCTGTTTTTTCATTGTTTATACTATAAGATCTGGTAATTGAAAAAGTTTGGTATCCCTTTTGCTTGAATTTGCGCAAGTATATTGTAATATTAAAAAATCTCCTGAAGGGACCGGGAACCATGACGTATCAAAACGAGAAAGCATTCACACTGATCGAACTGCTCATCGTCATCGCCATCATCGGAATTCTCGCCGCCATTGCCATCCCACAGTTTAATTCTTATAAAATAAGAAGTTACGATGCTTACACCAAAAGTACCTTGAAACAGTTTTTCATGGCCTGCAAATCCTACTGGATCGACCAGGGCCCCAGTCAGGATTGTACCGAGGCCTCCGTTTCCACAACAACTTACGGATTCACGACCCCTGTGGAAATCACTATAGTCCCCAGTGGAAACGAAAGCAACTTCACCGCCACTGGGCAGCACGCGCAAAGCGCCAATGTATTCACTATGGACTCCGGTGGAATGATTAATTGAGCCTTGTCCCGCAGACTCATCCATGGGAAAGCTTCCCCTAATAATTTGTAAAATCTTTAAAACCGGAAGCTTCTAATACAACAAAACAGTTCTTTACCGCCCTTCAGAGGCCCCAGGAAAGACCTGCTCTGAACTTACTCCCCGTTTTTGTCTTTTAAAAGTCCTTCCCCAAAATAGACCTTCTTCCACGTTTGTTAGTATTTTTTTACTTAAAAACTCCCCACGCGGCGATTTGCTTTAGAGCGTATCCCCTGAAAACAGAAAACCCATTGCAAATTAAAGGGAAAATGGCCATCACCCTTAAAATTGCCGAGCCCCTCGGGATTAAAAAAAACTCATGGAGCCCATTTTGGTCAAAACCAGGTTACAAAAATTGTCAGTTTTTTTCCTAAAATTCAATAAGCTCAATATGCGGAATTATTTTTATACCTTGAAATTCAAAGGCTTTTAGCTTGGCGCGGCGGATTTTTTCATCAGAAATTCGACTTTGGCACATCCCTTGCTTTATTCAGGACAAAAGCGAGCTCAAACAGGACACCCTGTTAGCTAATAAAAATTAGGGAAGTAAACAGACAGCATGAACAACTCAACTCAAACCCGAAGGAGACACACCATGTTGAAGAGAGACGAAAAAGGTTTTACCCTGATCGAACTGCTCATCGTTATCGCGATTATCGGTATTCTCGCCGCCATCGCCATCCCGCAGTTCAACCAGTACAAGGTCCGCGCTTTCGATTCCGCCGCACGGTCCACGTTGCACAACATCTATCTCGCGTGTAAAGCATTCTGGATCGACAGTGGCAGCACCCAAGATTGTACCGTCGCAGGTGTGACCAACACGACCTATGGCTTTGTTGCAGAAGGTGACGCACCCGTCCTCATCACGAACGGACAGGAAACCACTTTTGCAGCAACCGCCAAGCACGCGGCGAGCGACAAAACGTTTCAAGTCGACCCTGCTGGCGCGATCTCGCAACAGTAAGCCGGTATTTCTGTAGAACAACGGGTCTACCGCCGCCCCACCCCAAAAGGGTGGGGCGGTTTTTTTGTGGAAACACAAGTCAGGTGCGGTTACCTTAACTACTCCCCTTCCGGGGAGACTGAATTTTTTCACGGAGTCTAAGCGGTTATGGACGACATCCGTCATTTACGTCCCATACTGTTGCTATCTCTGTTGGCGGGAGCCTGGTATCTGCTGACTCTGGCGCCTTCCATCCTCTATTTTGATTCCCCCGAGTTCGTCAACACCGCCTTCGCCCTCGGCGTCAGTCACCCGGCGGGTTTTCCCTTTTACAACCTCGCAGCCAAAGGCATGACCCTGTTGCCGGCCGGTTCCATCGCTTTCCGCGTCAACCTGTTTTCGATGTTCGCGTCCGTTACCGCCCTGGGACTGCTCACGGCATCCGGAATCGTTTTGCTGAAAATTCTGCTCCCGGAGCGGAGTACCGGACTGGTCACCTGGTCGGTGCTTGTCCCGGTCGGTTTCCTGGCTTTTTCGAAACCTTACTGGCTGCAGAGCATCCAGGCGGAGGTGTACACGCTCCACGTCGCCTTCACCGCAGGAATTCTGCTCCTGCTGTTTTTATGGAAACTGCGCGACGACCTGCGCTTTCTTTACGGGGCGGGGCTCATCTTCGGCCTCAGCGCCGGCAACCATGCGACGGTGGCGTTTTACCTGCCGGCTATTCTGGTGCTGTTTTTCTGCTGGTGCCGGGAACACCCATGGCTCCACCTGTCGCGCTGCATCCTGCTGTTCCTGTTGGGTCTGTCCGTATACGCCTACCTGCCGATCCGGTCGTTTACCGAACCCTCGTTCGACTACGGCAATCCCGAAACCGTGGAAGGATTTTTCTATCAGGTCACCGACCGCAGCCACGCCCAGTACCATTTTCGGGTGCTGGATTTCACCGACAAAAACGGGATGAAACAGGCGGAACCACCTCTTTCAGAACAGATCGCCAGTGTAGTTGAAAAAGTCGCCTCGCGTACGCTATCCATCACCACGCGCTTGTTCAAGGATATCACCAACCATTTGTCCTGGATCTGTTTCTTCGGCATCTTCGCCGGCGGCTGGATTTGTTACCAACGCTCCCGGCCTCTTTTTTATTTTTTGCTGATTATCACAGGCGGCAACATCGCCTTCTTCTACGACTGGGGACGCGAGAGCCTGTTTCCCACTTACAGTGTTGCCGCCCTTTTGACCGCTGTAATGCTGGCGCATTTTCTCGACGCGCCCTGGGCTTTGGATCGTCGCCCTCCCCATGACCGGGAAAAAAACGCGGATATAACAGAAGACGCGGCCGAAGAAGAAGAAGAAGAAGAAGCGAACGAGGGGGCACTGCGCTGGAAACCTATTGCCTGGGCTTTGATGGTCCTCCTCATTCCCTACACCATCGTAGTCAATTACAACTGGGTCGACCTTTCCAATGTTTACAGCGGGGAAAGTTTTCTGAAACGCAATTACCTGAAACTCGACAACCACAGCCTCTATCTGCCGGTAAACAGCTGGTTCAATTATTATTATCACCAGGATGTCGAACGCCTGCGCGACGACATCACCGCGATCCCGGTGTGGGATTTACTGACCCACAACCCGCCGAACATGCTGACCGCGAGGCGGTATCCGGACCTCAAACTACCCGATCCGGCGCGTTATGATTTCGTCACCTTCGACAATATTTCGGCCTACAACCGCGAACTGTTCGGCAACAATAAAGACGAACGGCCCATCCTGCTCGAACAAAACTCGGTCTATTTCACCAACGCCGGGTTGGTGTCGGATTTCATTCCCCACAAAACCCTCTTCGTAAAATACGCTCCGGGAATCTCGGAAAACGAAGACGACTCCGGCCTCATCGCCTGGCAGGATTTCAGCCATATTCTGGAGCAAGAGGTACAGCGGTCGATGGGGGAAGAGAACCGGGTGCAGGGGGTGCTGAATTCCAACTGGGGCAACACACTAAAACTGATGGTCCAAGGAACGGCCCTTTACGCGCACGACACCGGGCGGTTCGAATTGGAAGCGGAAGCGCTTAAAATGGACTTTGAAACCTTCGGGCTGGACACAGCCAACCTCAAGTGGCAATGGCTGGAAAACAGGCTGGCTTTGCAAAAAAACCAAGAAGCGTTGGACACTCTAAACTATCTTCAAACAAAGTATCCAGAAACATATGAGACCCAGCTGGCCCTTGGCCGGGTAAGCCATGTGGCCAAACGCCCCGAACAGGCCATCGAGCACTACATCCAGGCCAGCCTGCTGGACCCCATCGCCCTGCGGCCGGGACTTGAACTGGCCACCCTTTATGCCGAACAGGGAGATGCGGCCAACACTCAAAAGGCTCTGAACTATGCACGCAACCGCGTTGCCAACCTGCGGGACCAGGCCTTGTACGACAAGCGGGAGAAAGAAATTCAGCAAATCCGGGAAGACCGGAACTCATCGGACAACATCCCCTGACGGGATGTGCCGCTAAAGAGTGGTTTCACGGGGAGTCCCGATAACGCGGTATTTTGGCTTCCATCAGTCCGCGAGCCCTGAAAAACCAGGACGGACTCGCCACCAACGGCAATTTTTAGCGAGCCCTTATTTTCGAATCGGCTTTTCGCAAACGCAGGTGAACCGTGTATCTTGAAAAAACGGTGGCGGTGCTGATTCCCGCTTACAACGAAGAAAAGCTGATCCGGCAGGTCATGGAAACCCTGCCCGACTGGGTCGACCACGTCCTGGTGGTCGACGACTGCAGCCGCGACAGAACCATTGAAAAGATCAAGGAATACATGCAGGAGGACGGGCGCGTCCGTCTCATCCAGCACGAAAAAAACAAAGGCGTCGGCGGAGCGCTCGAAACAGGTTACCGCGCCTGCCGCGATGCGGGGTACGACATCACCGTCGTCATGAACGGCGACGCACAAATGCACCCGGAAGACCTGCCCGCCATCGTCGAACCGCTGGCACAGGACCGCGCCGATTACGCCAAGGGCAACCGGCTGTTCCATGGCGAGGCCTGGCGCATGATCCCGCGCGTCCGCTATCTGGGAAACGCGGCGCTTTCCCTCCTGACCAAGATCGCCAGCGGTTACTGGCACGTGGCCGACTCCCAGTGTGGCTTCACCGCCATCAACCGGCATGCGTTGTCCCTGCTCGACATCGACCCGTTGTTCCCGCGCTACGGAGTGCCCAACGACATCCTGGTCAAGCTCAATATCGAAAGCATGCGCGTCATCGACGTCCCCATCCGCCCGGTGTATGGCGTCGGCGAAAAGTCGAAGATGAAAATCACCAAGGTCATTCCCGACATCTCGCTTCTACTCCTGCGCCTTTTTTTCCGCCGATTGGTCGCCAAATACGTCATCCGAGATTTTCATCCCCTCGTCTTTTTTTATGTATTCGGACTGCTCACCTTTCCTCCCGGTTTCACCATGGGCCTCTATTACTTCTTCTACCGCCTGTTCGTCGGCAAGGTCACGCCGATCACGGCCCTGTTCGCCGCCTTCCTCACCCTCATGGGACTCCTGTTTCTCCTGTTCGCCATGCTCTTCGACATGGAACAGAACCGGGGATTGAAAGGCGACCCCTAGGCCCGTTCCTGTCTGAATTCAAACGCTACCCTGCACCAGGCAACACACCACAGTGATAGGCTTTCAAATCGCGTTGAAAAATCCCTGCAACCGTCTTACCTTATTTACCAACGGATAACCGTGTCCCCGGAGGTATGGATATGAAGTATTTCTTTTTCGCACTCGTCATTTGCCTGCCCGCCCTCTCTCAGGCGGCGCCCTCGTTACAGAGCGAACACCGTCTGGGAGAGCTCTTTCAACCTGAAAAGGGAAAAGAACTGTTTCAAAACAATGGATGCACCATGTGCCACGGGGAAGACGGGTCAGGCAAAGGGCCCATGGCCACAAGCCTGAAAAACCAGCCAAGAAATTTCAGGGATTACGAGGAAATGCGGCGTATGCCGGATATCAGAATGGAACAGGCCATCAGCAAAGGCCTGGAAGGAACGGCCATGCCCGCTTTTCCGGGATTCAGTCAAGAAGAACTGGAAGCCTTGACCACCTACCTGCATTCCATCCTTTCAGATTCGCACACAACGGTGGACATGTGCCTCTACGAAACGGCGATCCTGGATACGGACAAAGCTCCGGAAAACTTCCGGGTCGAGGTGGACGAACCGGAACGTGTGGAAGCCCTGGCAGAAGGGAAAAAGATTCATATCACGATCAAAAACTGGGGAAAATTTCTGGGGAAAAAATCCTGGCGCACACACGTACGCATCATGCAGGGAAACCGCATTTTTTCCCTGGTCCGGGTCAAGGTCAGACCCTGCCTGAACAACCTCGAAAAACTGGTCAAATCCCTTGCCGCCGCATCCCCCTGATCCCTGTTGCCACAAGACCTTTGCAAAAAACGTCCAAGGCGGGGCTCCTCGGGCCTCAAAGCCCTCAACAATAAAACAGTGTCACGTCATACCGAGCCCTTCGACTTCGCTCAGGACAGGCTCCGGCGCCTCGAAGGTTTTTCCTGGGTTATCCAAAGCTCTCGTTACCGCCCGGCTTCCGGCTGACAATCCCTCACCCAACAAAAAAAGAGGCCCGGAAGGGGGGGGGTCGACGCCCTTTCAATCGTCTTACTTAAGAAGGGCATTTGAGTTCCCATGGAGAACCCAACCCCAAATCCATGAACATTGGCCGGAACCGGCCTCGATTTGCATGGAACCCGGCTTGTATGTCAGTCATCTGGAACACGTTTCCCAGGTGCATGGTTTGAAGCCCAAATACCTGCAAAAACATACGATTTATTTGTTTTTTTAGGCATTTTAGTATAAAATCCGGGATTGAAAACCATTATCATATAATAGTTGTGGATTTCCGGTCCGTGCCGCCTCCGGCGCACATCGGGAAATGCCTGCCGGGAAGCCCGCTGTTTTTATGATAATGGGGCTTGGGGGTTTGCCGCTATTCATTAATCCGTGACCAAAAGGTACCAGAATGGAATCGATCAATTCCGCATTCGACCTAATCGCTCGCGGCGGCCTGTTGATGGCGCCGATTGTTATCTGTTCTCTGATCGCATTGACGATCATTCTTGAGCGCCTGTATTTTTTCTTCAAGACCTATGAAAACCCGGAAGCTATTTTTGATTCCATCGAAAAGATGCTGGCCAAGGGCAAGGGGCTGCAACCCCGGGATATTCCGATCAAGCAGGACGGTCCCATCGCCCGCCTGTTGAAAGTCGGCATAGAAGAACGCAACGCCCCGCAATGGAAGCTCGAAGAGAAACTCTCCGTCACCGGTCAGGAGGAGATCAATCATTTCTCGAAGAACATCCGCTGGCTTGAGGTGATCGCCACCATTTCGCCGCTGCTCGGCCTTCTGGGAACGGTGACCGGCATGGTCCGCGCCTTCAACAAAGTCGCGGAGTACAAAGGACAGGTCGACCCCAGCCTGCTGGCCGGCGGTATCTGGGAAGCGCTTCTGACAACCGCGGCGGGCCTGGCGGTCGCCATTCCGGTCGTCGTCATGCTGCACTTCTTCGAAAAGAAGATCGAGACCATTTCCTTTCACATGGAAAAATTCGCCAAGTTCCTCGTCCACCAGATACACGGGGAAACGGAAACAAAGAACAACGGATCGGGTCTGCACGGCACACAGTACACCCAGCCCGTCCCCAAACGAACGGTCGCCTGACCCCGCTCCCGGCTTTCTGACTCATGGTCCAGATTCAATCCGTCCGGAAAAAGAAATTCCGCATGGACATGGCCCCGTTGATCGACGTGGTCTTCCTCCTGCTGATCTTCTTCATGCTCACCTTTGCCGTGCTCGGCCAGGCGATGGACGTCTCCCTGCCACAGGGCGAAGCCGAGCCGGAAGCCAACCTGCAGGAAGACATCAATATCATGATCGACCGCGAAGGCAAGATCCGGATCAACGGGCAAACCATCGAAATGTCCGGATTGAAGCAGGAGTTGCAGGACCGGCTCCGCAACCGGAAAGAGAAAGTGGTCAACCTGGAAACCTACGGCACCACCCGCTTCGAGATGTTCACCCAGGTCCTCGACATCTCCCGGCAGGCGGGAGCGAAAGACTTCAACATCATCCGCTGAGCTGACACCCTATGATCCAGATGAACGCAAAGAAACGCGAGAGCTTCCGGCTCGACATCACGCCGCTGATCAACATCGTTTTCCTCTTGCTGATCTTCTTCATGCTCACGTCCTCCGCGGTGAACCAGGGGCTCGATGTGGACCTGCCGGACGCGGAAACGGCGGAGCGCATCAACACCCAGGAAATCGCCCTCAGCATCGGCAAGGACGGCGAAATGATGCTGGACAATAACAAGGTAACGCTCGAGGAACTGCCGGCGAAAATCAAAGCCCTGCTCGATGAGAGCGGCCACGACCGGATGATCATCCAGGGCGACCGCAATATCCAGTTCGACCTGTTCGGCCAGGTGCTGGACAAGGCGCGCGAAGCCGGCGCGGTGGTGTTTCTCATCGCCACCGATCAACCGGAAGCGGAAGGCGACGCCACCTGATTGCCATGCTGAAACCGAAACTCACAAAACCCGTTGTCGTCTCGGCCCTGGGATCGTTTTTCTTCCACATGGTCTTTGCCGTCACCGCCGGAGCCTATTTCCTCACCCGGGAAGTACCGCCGGTCAAGAACGAGGTGCGGGTCAAGATTATCGAAAAGGAAAAACCGGACCGTAAAGAAAAGCGGGAAATGAAAGCCCAACCGGTCGTGGAAGTCATGCCGGTGATGCAGCCCAAGGAACTCGTCCAGCCGGTCACGCCGCAGCAGGCGGTGCAGGTGGCTTCGGCACAGAAAATGATCAACGTCGAACCGGTGATGATGGAGCCTCCTCCGACGAACGCCGCACCGCCCAAAACCGCGCGGGTGACCTCGCACGTCACTTCCAGGGCAATGACCGCGTCCGCCAGCACGCCGCGCCCGCTGAGGTCCACCCCGGTCGCCACCGTGGCCTCCTCCCGGAGTTCAGTTAAAAAACATTCCAATGTATCCGTGGTCACCGTTCCCAATCCGGCACAGGTGATGCAACCCACCACGGTGCCCCAGAGCGTCGTGACGGCATCCAAAACCGGAATTCGTAAAAGCCGTGCCGTGGGCACGGTCGCCAGCACCCCGGCGCCGAAATCGGTTTCGGCACAGGCGCCCTCCTCCAGCGGGCGGGCAGGGACCTCCATGCACCGGTCCGCGGCAAGCACCGCGCCGCTGTCCAGCGCCCCGGCGCCCATGGCGGTTGCCTCCGCCTCCACGGCCTCAGGCTCCGGGAAAAGCGGGGCTTCGATAAAATCGTCCAGCGCGAAAGTGGCTCATGTCCAGGGGCTGACGCCTCTGGCATCACCTCCCGGACTCGGAACCGATCCGGATGCGCTGGATGGTTACCAAAGCGGGATCCACCGGCGACTGGCCTTCATCGCCAAAAAACATTACAAACGTTCCAGCGCGAAACGGGCCAATAAGGAAGGCAAGGTGCTCATCGCCTTCACACTGCTCCGCAACGGGGAGATCAAGGACCCCTACGTCAAGGAGGCCAACCCGCACCCGTTGATCAACCAGGCCGCAATGGAAGCGTTGAAAAAGGCCGCGCCGTTCGACGAATTTCCGGAAGAAATACTGGAAAATGAACTGCAACTGGTGATTCCATTTTCGTTCACCTTGCGATAATCTGGAAGCAATCTTAACTGTAAATTTTTTCAGGACACTATCATGACTCGAATTCAATCCCTTTGTCTTGCCACACTGGGAGCCTTCCTTTTCGCTTCCGGTTCCGCCAACGCCACCGTCAATGAGGCTGACTCCAACTTCGACGGCAAACCCGATCAATGGGAGCATGTCGACGCCAACGGGCAGACCACCAAAATCGAGCACGACGGCAATTTCGACGGGCAGATCGACCAGATCGAGTATTTTGGCCCCAACAAAACCCTGTTGCGCGTCGAGTTCGACAACAACAACGATAAAAAGATGGATCACTTTCAGTACTACGATTCGTCCAAAAAAGTGATCCGCATCGAGCGCGATTCCAAAAACACCGGCAAGGTCGACTGGAAAGAGTTTTTCAATTCCGACGAAAAACTGGAGCGGGTTGAAATCGACACCGACCAGAACGGTTCTTTCGACCTGGTCCAGTATTACAACGCCAATGAAAAACTCGACCGTGTGGAACGCGATTCAAAAGGCACGGGCAAGGTCGACCTGTGGAGCTGGTTCGACGCTTCGGAGAAACGCACCAAGACCGCGTTCGACACCAACGCCGACGGCAAACCGGACCAGTGGCAGCACTTCGACTCCAGCGAGCAAATATCCAAAGTCGAATACGACACCAACCACGACGGCAACGTGGACCGCTGGGAGGATTACAGCGGCGGCAAGCTGAGCAAGGTACAACTCGACCGCAATTTCGATGGCAAGGTCGACATGACCCAAAACAAATAGCCACCTCGCAGGTACTTGCGCACGGCCCGTTTCCTGGCCCGATTGATTTCCTCGATTATTTTTTGAGCAGGATCAGCGTTGCCCCGGCAATGAATTTAGATGTGTCATTGCGAGCAACCAAAGGAAGCGCGGCAACCCAGAAGTCTGGAAAAGGTCTATTGGGCGCTAAAGAAGTCGCCCCCACGGCGAGTGGCGGTGCTGCAAGCGCCTAAGACGCCTTTTTGTAGAGAATGACCCCCACCAGCACCGCCAGGGAAATCAGCCAGACGAGAAGCGATACGACAACGGACTGCCGCGCTTGAAGTTTTTCGCTCAGCGTTCGCGGTGTGATGCCCCGCGCCAGAAAGGTGAGTTTTGCCGAGAGGTTGACTGAGACCACGTTGACCGCCAGCAGCAGCGCCGCGCCGGCCGCAAGGTCCAAATCGCCGCGGCCGAGCATGATGCCCAGCGTCGTGGTCGGCGGCAGGAGCGCCACCGCCACCATCACCCCCACCAGCACGCTGGAAAGCCCCGTAGTCAGGGACAACACCGCCGCCCCGCCCGAGGCCAGCGCCAATACGATGGAGTCCAGTTCCACATCGGTGCGCGACAACAGTTCGCGGCTTTCCAGGTCCGCCGGCAACAGCATCCCCAGCACCACGGACAAGCCGAAAGCGATCCCAAGACCAACGCCATTGGTCTTGAGCGACTGTTTCATCAATTCGCGGTCGCCCAGGGTGGAAGCCAGGGCCAACGC
>JAGQJZ010000069.1:0-4939 GCA_020430445.1 Nitrospina sp. | reverse complement strand
CGATATTGGGACCGAGCAGCGGCGCGATGACCATCGCCCCGATGACCACCGCCACGTTGTCTTCCACCAGACCGATGGCGGCGACGATGGTCGACAGCACCACCAGGACGACGAACGTGCCATCCAGTTGGGCGTTTTTTTCAACGCCGCTGTACAACTCTTCCCGCGTGGTCAGCGACGACTTCTTTTTCCCCGGTTCCGTTTCGGTGGTTTTGGGATGGGGCAACACCGCCTCCACCGGCGTCACCAGAATACGCGCCGTGGGGCTGGCTTCGAGGTGGCCCTGCAATTCGTCGAGAAACGCCTGACGCTTGGAAGGCTCCACCAGCAGGCGCAGGGTATGGCGCCCGTTTTTTTGATTTTGCCACAGAATCGGCGTCCCGTGTTTTTCGGCGATTTCGTGCGCGATCGCTTCATAGCTCGAGTCGACGATGACTTCAACGATTTTCATATCAACTCACGGCCCCAGCCAGTTTTTCCAGTTGTCGTCGATCATCCCCTTGTCGCGGTAGCGCTGCATGGCGCGGCCGCAGTGGCAGTCGCGCCCGCGCTGCATCAGGCCCACCAGCGTGGCGGCGAGGATTTCGGGAAATTTTGAAATCGCGTTGTCGACATCCGCCTTTTCATTTTCCGACTGCATGCCTTCAAACAGCTCGCCAGTTTTGAAGTCACGTTCCACCACCCCTTCGGCGTAATTGGTGAGGTAGCACACCGGCGCGTAACATATCTCCAGTTCGCGCGCGAGAAACGCCTCCGGCACCAGCGTCATGCCGACGAGATCGGCGCCGCACAAACGGTATTTTCTGATTTCTGCGGGTGACTCCAGGCGCGGCCCTTCCGTGCAGACGTACACCCCTTCCTCATGATGCGGCCAACCGAGGCTGTGCACCGCATCGTGCAGCGTCTCGCGGATCTCAGGGCAGAAAGGGTCCTTCTGCCGGATGAATCCCCATCCCTTGTCCTTGAAAAAAGTGGATTCCCGCCGCCGGGTTTCGTCGATCACATCGTGTGGCACCACGAAATCACCGGGACGGTACCGGTCGTTGATGATGCCGGGGCCGGACCAGGCGACGATGCGCTCGACTCCCGCCTCTTTCAGCGCGTAGATATTCGCGCGGTAATTGACAAACGGAGCCGTGATGGAATAATCGGTCTCGCCGTGGCGGGAGAGGAACCAGAAGGCGGCGTCGCCGGAACCGAAACGGTGCAGGGGGGCGCTTTCGCCGTACGGCGTGTCCACGACCCGGCACTCCTGTTCGTCTCCCAGAAGCCCGCGCGTGAGCAGATGGTACGCGCCGCTGCCGCCGATGACTGCCCGGTTCGGTGTCATGTCGATTCGGGAATCAGTCGAGGTAAGTTTCGATATCGGCCACATAATGCGCCGCCGATTCGCGGATGCCGCGCTGCTCCTCTTCCGTGAGCTCGCGCTTGACCCTTGCCGGAGACCCGATGGCCAGGCTTCCGGGCGGGATTTTCGTGTTCGGCGTGACCAGGGAACCCGCGCCGACGATGCAGTTGTCGCCGACCTCCGCACCGTCCATCACCGTCGCGCCCATGCCGACGAGCACGCGCGAGCCGATGGTGCAGGCGTGCAGGGTGACGTTGTGGCCGACGGTCACCTCGTCGCCGATGATCAGCGGCAGCGTGCGCCGCGCCACATGCAGCACGCACCCGTCCTGGATGTTGGTGCGCTTGCCGATGCGGATGTAGTTGACGTCGCCGCGCACCACGGCGTTGAACCAGACGCTGCTTTCCTCACCGATTTCCACGTCGCCGATCACATGCGCGCTGTCCATCACCATGGCGGACGAATCGATTTTCGGTTCCTGACCTTTGAACGAATGAATCATGTCGGTATCACCCTGTTTAATTTAAATCAAAATTTCCGGCCGCTCAGTATACCCTAAACCCCGGCCAGCGGCACCCCGGCTATTTATCATGGGGAATGCTCCTTTCAATCATGAAGGTCACATCCCTGTTTGCATTTTCATATTCGATTGTGATGTCAGGGCGCTTGTTGTGGTAGACACGGAACACCTCATCCACAAAACCCTGCCCCACGGTTTCGATTCCGGAAAAATCGAGGATCACATGTCTGAATTTTTCAAGACCCAACAGGACACGTCTGGCCTGGGAACGCGAAACCATCCTTTCTTCTCCACCCTGACTTAATTTAACCGGAACATGCGTTTTATCAAAACGCGGGATCCCTTCTTCCGGCTCTTCGGTGGTGTAATCGGAGAAAACTTTTACAATATCCCGCTTTGAATCCAGCGCGATAATCAGGGTCACCGCCGTTCCCCGGGTTTCTTCCGGGTCTGACTTAACATACCAATCCTCTTCTTTATTGTCGCGAAAATAAGCCAGCCCGAAGGATGAAAGTAAAAAAACATCGAACGCCCTGGACGTAAAGAAAATTCCCTGGCCGCTATGGTTGTCTTCATCCGTTGTCAACTTTCCCTTCGAAAGCTGCAGAATGCTCTCCTGCTCATCTTCCAGATGGAACACATCTTTTATTTTTCTGAAAACACCGATTCCATTGTCGGCCACAATAATTTTGACGGAATTATTTTCCCATTGCGTCATGATGCGCAGGCTGTTTCCTTCCGAGTGGTCGATGACATTGTTGACCATTTCCATGAAACCGTAATCGCAGATACTCAGCACATTCCTGGGAAGCCCCGCGAACGAACCCGCAAAATAATCCTGCCAGATTGTGTGCTCCTCCATGCCGGGGTGGATTTTGAGCACCACATTCTTATTGCGGGCATTTTTCAGGAAATAGGAAGCCCCACGCGTACGCCCTGTTTTCACCACGTCACCGTTTTTAATGAGCCGGTTCAGGTGGCGATGCACGGTGGGAACGGCAACGCCGATTTTCTCCGCCGTAACGCGCACGATATCCTTCGGATGTTCCGGGAGGTGTTTCAGAATGAATTCAACAATTTCCCGGCTGACGTTTTTGGTCATGGGAGCAAGAAAATATTTATATTATCTAGATAAAATAAATATTATAACTAGTTAAAATAAAAATCAAGCGCGATTTTATCACCCCCGGCCGTAAACCCGGCTCATCTCGTCCCGCACCTGTTGCGCCAGTTCGCGTCTCTTCAGCGGTCCGGAAACAGCGGGCAGCATCTGGGCGGTCACTTCCAATTGGGGGGTTTTGAGCACGTTCCACAGGTGCTCCAGAAACGAAATGTTGTACCAGCAGGCCACAGAGGGAGTGTTGCCGTCGTGATAGGTCAGCACCACGGGCAGGACCGGATGTCCGGTACGGATGACCGACTCGAACCCGGGCGTCTTGAACGGCATGAGCGCGGAGCCGTCTGTCGCCCCTCCTTCGGGAAACATGAACACGTTGATCCCCTTCTTAAGCCGCCGCACCATCTCGCCCACCAGGGACCCGGCGGACTGCCTCCGTTCACGGTTGACGTAAACCGCGCCGCCGACCCCGGCCATCCAGCCGATCAGCGGCCAGCGCTTCACGTCCAGTTTGGCGACGAAGAATCCCGGAAACAGGGCGTTGAGCACGAACACGTCGGGCATCCCGATGTGATTGGCGACGATCAGGAAGGGCCCGCCCTGCGGGGACGTCCCCTTTTGCCGGATCCGGAGGTTGAGGATGGCGCAGCAGCCGCGCGCCCACACCCTCCCCCAGAATGCAGACAAGCGCCAGCGCAGACGGCCTGCCACCGGCACGAACAGGCACAGCACCCCGGCCAGGATCAGAAATAAACCGAAATGGAGGAGAAGGATCAGGAAACGCAGGAATGCGAGGGCATGCGGCATGCGGGATCAGAAAAATCCCTGGCGGCGCGGAGCCCAGCGCAACATGTCGATGCCCACCAGGCGAAAACTGTTTTCCAAGTAGGAGGCCAGCATCTGGTTGAGCGGAATGGAGTGTTCGGCATCCCCTCGGATATGGGAGACGATGGACTGGGCGGCCCGGCTCCACGCGCCCGTGGCCCGCATCCAGCCATAATGCACGTAGTCCCAGCCGAGAAACGCGTCGAGGCCTTCCACCCGGCGGATGCTTCCGGACTGCTCCGTTTCCAGCAGGTAGCGGTTGACAGACTCTATGCCTTCGATGACCTGTTCATAGGGCACCTTGCTGTTGGGGTAAAGAGTGGTGCGCAGAAACGCGTACAACTCCGGCGTCAGGATCCGCGTCAGCACGGGATGGATGGGCGTGACAAGGATTTCCGTGTTGTAGTCCCGCAGGCGTTCGACCATCCGCTCGAGCGCTCCAATCAATTCGTCCCCGGTTACGTTATACAGAAAATCGTTGCCCAGGTCGGTCAGGAAAGCGACGGTCTTCTCCCCCTGCCGGTTGTACTTGCCCAGGGCGGAGACCACAGGGCTGTTCTTGATCGGCGGGTATTGCAACCGCCACAAACCGCCCGGGGCAACGTAACCCCGGCCCGGCCCCAACGCGGTGAGAACCCGCACCGGGCGCGGCTGGAGGTTTTTCCGGATGCACCGGCTGAGTGCCCAGTAGCCACGCGACAGGTTGCTGGCGCCGATCAGCGCCACGGCAACCGGCTGCTCCGGCGTGCTGGAATCAAGGCCGCCTGCTGCGCCGGCCCCCCCGGCAGGCGGGGTCATTTCGGGTGTGTTTTCCGTCATCTCGTTTCGGGCTTCAGGACACCTGTAAAAATTAAAAGGAACCGCAGCGGGCCCTGGTCCTCCAGAGCCTGGGAGCGGCCGAAACAAACAACATCGATGATGATGAGAAATCTTCTTAATTCTTTTTACTGCGGTTGCCGAAGGGATCGCGGTACTCCGCGGGAAGCCGGGCCTGATCCGCCTGCCGGTCCAGCCGGTCGATGAGGTCCTGGTAATAAGTGGCCATTTTCTGGTGTTCCACTTTATCGGCGCGGCTTTTTGAATTGGACTTCATATAGCTGGCCCGGTTCAATCCGGTAAAATAACTTGC